>JBGUIU010000163.1:0-26229 GCA_045113275.1 Paludibacteraceae bacterium | reverse complement strand
TGTTACCCCTCGACTTGCATGTGTTAGGCCTGTCGCTAGCGTTCATCCTGAGCCAGGATCAAACTCTCCGTTGTAGAAAAAGTTTTTTGTTTTTGTTTCCTTACGCTCAGGCCTCGCTCCTTGATTTATCTCGGAACTGATGTCAACTGCCTTACGGCAGTTTCCTTCCCATTTTTTTCCTTGCTGTCTTGATCAATTTCCTCAAAGATCTCTCTCTTTTGCCCCTATATCATAGAGATTTTTTTTGTTTGGAACTTCGCTTGTTCCGAAAGTGAGTGCAAAATTATAGCCTTTTTTATTCACCACCAAATAAATCAATAACTTTTTTTCATCTTTTTATGTGATTTTTATTTAACTATCTGATTTTAAGGCGATTTAAATTAATCAGACAATGAGTATATATCACACATAATATATATAAACACATTGTAATTATATAAAAGATCACTCTACCGTTACTGATTTAGCCAGATTACGAGGTTGATCCACGTCTAATCCTTTAGCGACAGCTACATGGTAACTGAGCAACTGAAGAGGAATCACCGTTAAAACAGGATCTAAACATTCAAGTGTAGAAGGAATCTCAATCACTTCATCCACCATCTTAGCCACCTCTTCATCTCCCTCTGTAACAACAGCTATAATATGTCCGTGGCGAGATATAACCTCTTGTATATTACTAACTATTTTTTGGTATAGCACATGATGCGTTGCAATAAAAATCACAGGCATTTCGCTATCTACCAATGCAATAGGTCCATGTTTCATTTCGGCTGCAGGGTAACCCTCTGCATGTATATACGAGATCTCCTTTAGTTTCAAGGCACCTTCCAATGCAACAGGATAATTATAACCTCTACCTAGATAAAGGAAATTATGTGCATATGTAAAACGTGCCGCCATCTGTTTTATTTTGTCATTCTGCTTTAAGATACGTTCTATCTTTTCAGGTATATGAATTAATTCCTCCAATGTCTCGTCATATTCTTTTTGACTGATCACACCTTTTGCCATACCTAAAGCCAACGATAGCATCGTTAAAACAGTTACCTGACCCGTAAATGCCTTTGTACTAGCGACACCTATTTCTGGTCCGACATGGATATAAACACCCGTATCTGTATTCCTTGCAATGCTACTTCCTACAGCATTGACTATACCGAAGACGAATGCACCATGATTTTTAGCTTGTTCAATTGCCGCCAACGTATCTGCTGTTTCTCCACTCTGACTGATTGCAATCACCACATCATCCGACTCTATTACAGGGTCATTATATCTGAACTCACTTGCATAGGCTACTTCAACTGGAATACGGCAGAATCGTTCGATCAGCTGCTTCCCAATTAAACCAGCATGCCATGAAGTTCCACAACTTACAATAATAATACGTCGAGTCTTTAACAACTCCTTACGATGATCTGTCACCGCACTAAGGACAACTGAGAGTTGGTCGCCATCACTATATGGATTATTGATTACACGTCCTCGCATACAATCACGCAAGACAGCCGGTTGATCAAAAATCTCTTTTAGCATAAAATGAGGGAAACCTCCTTTATCGAGCATAGAAAGATCCAGATTCACTTCTTTCACTTCCATATCAGCCTCTTCACCAGTCAGTTTGGTAACACTCAACTGATGACCGCATTGACAGACGGCCATCTCCTCATCATTAAGATAAACCATCGTCTTTGTATATTGTGCGATTGGACTTGCATCACTTGCAATAAAAAATTCTGAATGATCAGAAACGACTCCTACCACCAACGGACTACTTTTACGAGCAGCCACTAGTTGTTCCGGATGACGACGATCAATCACGCATATAGCATAGGCACCTATTACTTTACTGAGAGCCTGACGAACAGAAGTAGGGAGATCAGCCCCTGTCACATTCATCGTATATTCAATCAGCTGTACCAATACCTCTGTATCTGTATCACTTTTAAAAGTAAACCCTTTTGCTTCTAGTTGGGTACGAAGAACAACGTAATTTTCAATGATTCCATTATGAACCAATGTTAGATTACCGCTCTGCGATGCATGAGGATGAGCATTTGCCTCATTTGGCACACCATGAGTAGCCCAACGAGTATGTGCAATACCCAACGTGCCAGAATTATCTTGTTTGTCAGCCAATAATTCCAGATCAGCTACTTTCCCCTTCGCCTTATATATATTTAATTCATTGCTATCACTCAATAATGCACAACCTGCGCTATCATATCCACGATATTCTAGTCGATGTAACCCATCCATCAAAATAGGATAGGCCTGACGAGTACCGATGTATCCAACTATTCCACACATAAATTATTCTATATTTCAAAAATTATCAATGTCTAATTGTCATTGAAACATAATTTTTACTTGCAAATATATACCATATTTAAGAAATAACAAACAAAATGCATGTATAAACACTTCCGCTTGCATATATGTAGGATGACATTCCATTAAGATAAGAGCCTTTCGTACCCATTGGTTGAATTGGAATAATGCATATTCAGCCTTTTGAGCAGGTAGTTTTCACTATCTATGCTGAATACCTCTGCAGTGATGGAGAGTGCGATCACCCCTGAATCAGAGAAGGTTGGTAGAACAGAGCATCGTGCAACACTTCCCTTCTTGTTTACTCGATCCCCTGCAAATTGTTTGTAAATCCAAAAGAAATTTTTCTGAAATTTGTGATGAAGTTGTTTTATTGAGTAAAGTGTAAAAGACAAAAAAGGTTTATTATTGTCCATTGTTCAGTGTTTCCTTTCTGATGTTTAGCCAATTCGGCATGATTCCTTGGACTCAATCCCAAATGAATAGTCATATGATGAGTCATGAGGGCGGTTGGATAACCTTACTTAATCATAATTAAACATAATCGTACACCGCAATTAAATTTTAAATCACTGCTGTTAGGTGAAATTAAAAGAAAAACACTAAATTTGCACTTTCTTTTCTGCATTATATGCAAATTAAAAATTTGAAACAATAAATATCAATATACAGATATGGATAAAAATACAATTGCTTGCTTTTCACTTATTGGACTCGTATTAATAGGATTTTACTGGTTTAACAAACCGACAAAAGAACAATTAGCCGCACGTCAACACTACGCTGATTCTATTCAAAAGGTAAAAGCAGAACAATTATTACAGGAGGAGAAAAAACTTGCAGAAGTTTCCAAACCCATTTTTGAGGAAACTGACACAGACTCACTCAAGTTGGCTAAATCCACTCAAATTCTTGGAGAGTTTGCACAAGGAGGTATAGGAGAAGAGCAAGAAATCTTATTGGAGAACAATCTTGTGTCTATCTCATTTTCTTCCAAAGGAGCAATAGTAAAGAAGGTAGTATTAAAGGAATACCTAAATTATCAGAAACAACCTCTAACTCTTTTTTCTGGGGAAGACAATCGTTTCTCCATTGAGTTGCCGACAGTCAGCAACCGCACCTTACAAACAGAACGTTTGAACTTTAAGGTAGGGGCAAAGACTGATTCTTCCATCACATTTGTTTTGCCAACTACCAATGGTGGAAGTTTAGATTTTATCTACACATTGCCAAGCAACTCCTATATGCTTGACTTTGACATAAAAGCCAATCAGTTAGGAAACATATTACAAACAGCTAGCTCATTAAAAGCAACATGGAAATTGGACGTTCCTCAACAAGAAAAGAGTCATAGCTTTGAAAATCGGTATGCACAGATATACTACTATTCTTCAAAGGAAGGTATTGATTACCTCAGCGAGACATCCAATGTTCACGAAGAATTGTCAGAGCCTATCCGTTGGGTTGCCTTCAAGGATCAATATTTCTCTAGTGTATTAATTGCAGATGACGAGATTAGTTCATCCAACTTAACTTCTAAGTTAACGGCTGACACGTCCAAGTATCTAAAATACTACGAAGCAGAATTGATGCTACCATATCAAAAGGGAAGCACAGCTATCGGAATGCGTTATTTCTTTGGTCCGAACAAATACAACCTATTAAAATCATACGATAATGACCTATCTGGTGATGATAAGTTAAAACTCAATCGTCTTGTATCGTTAGGAAATTTTGTCTTCCGCGGAATCAATCAGGTATTCTCCATACCATTGTTCGATTTCCTTGGTAGGTTCATAAGCAACTATGGATTGATTATATTAATCATGACGATTATCGTCAAAGTGATCATCTTCCCGCTTACATACAAGTCTTATCTTTCGACTGCAAAGATGAGAGTGTTAAAACCACAGATTGATGAGATCAACCAACGAATTCCAGCAGAGAACCAAACAGAACGTTCCCAAGCAACAATGGAGTTATATTCCAAAGCAGGAGTAAATCCAATGGGAGGATGTTTGCCTATGCTCTTACAAATGCCGATCCTCATCGCATTGTTCTATTTCTTCCCTAATGCAATAGAACTACGTGGAGAAAGTTTCTTATGGGCAGAAGATCTTTCTACTTATGATGCATTTGTAACATGGGGTGTGAACATACCATTTATTGGAGACCACCTTAGTCTTTTCTGTTTATTGATGACCATCACCAATATTGTATATACAAAGATTAACATGGCATCCACGGATACTGGGCAAATGAATCAGATGCCTTTCATGAAATACCTCATGTACTTCATGCCAGTCATGTTCCTATTCATCTTCAACGACTATGCATCAGGTCTTAGTTATTATTACTTTATATCTCTATTAATAACTATTATTCAAACATTTGTGATACGGAAATACTTCGTTGATGAAAAGAAACTTCTGAAACAATTACAGGAGAATCAACGGAAGCCAATGAAGAAAGGAACATTCCTATCCCGAATTGAGGAAATGCAAAAGCAACAACAAGCATTTCTGGAACAGCAAAAGAACTTAAAGAAATAAACATAAAATAAATTGAAAAGTTGCGCATTATGTGCAACTTTTTAATTATTACAACGTTTCCTATATCGTATAATGAATAAACCAGAACGGACCTACATCGCCATTGACCTTAAATCATTCTACGCTTCAGTAGAATGTGTAGAAAGGAATTTAGATCCGCTCACAACTAATTTAGTAGTTGCAGATGAAACCAGGACAGAGAAGACCATCTGTTTAGCTGTTTCTCCCTCATTGAAATCATACGGTATAGGAGGAAGAGCTCGTCTTTTTGAAGTTGTCCAGAAAATCAAGGAAGTCAACTATCAACGGTTGAATCAAACGCCTTATCATCGATTTACAGGAAAATCCTCTGACAATACGCAAATAGAAAAGCATCCGGATTGGGCAGTCGACTATCTTGTAGCGGTCCCCCGCATGGCTCTATACATTCACTACAGCACTTTAATCTATGAGATATATCTTAAGTATATTTCAGAAGAAGATATTCATATATACTCTATAGACGAAGTCTTCATGGATGTCACCCACTATCTTGACAGCTATAAAACCACGGCTCATCAGCTGGCCATGAAGATAATTCATGATGTCCTTCGCCAAACAGGAATCACCGCCACAGCCGGAATAGGAACCAACATGTATCTATGTAAAGTAGCCATGGATATTGTCGCGAAACATATCCCTGCCGATAAAGATGGTGTTCGCATTGCTGAATTGGACGAGATGACCTATCGGCAGCAACTATGGGATTACAAACCGCTCACAAGCTTTTGGCGAGTTGGGAAAGGTATTGCACAGAAATTAACCTATTATGGGATAGACACCATGGGGAAGATTGCTCGATGCTCATTAGAAGACGAGGAGTTCCTTTACCGCCTATTTGGTGTTAATGCTGAATTATTGATAGATCACGCATGGGGATGGGAACCCTGCACTATCGAACAAATAAAAGCATATAAGCCAACGACCAACTCGATTAGTTCAGGACAAGTATTATCTTGCGCATACACTTCTCAAAAGGCACGTGTTGTCGTACAAGAAATGGCTGATAATCTATCCCTCAGCCTAGTTGATAAGAAACTCGTAACAGATCAACTGGTTCTCACGGTCAACTACGATACAGAATCGCTTACAGACCCTGCCATCAAAGGTAAATATCATGGAGAGATTGTCAATAATTATTATGGGAAACCTGTTCCTAAGCATGCTCACGGAACAGCCAATTTAACCACCCATAGCTCCTCCTCTCGTTTGATCATAGATGCAATCATGAAGCTATATGATAAGATTGTCAATCACGACCTGCTAATCAGACGTCTTACTCTTTGTGCCAATCATGTAATATCAGAAAATAAAGCACAATCAGCCAAACAACCCATTCAACTAGATCTATTCACCGACTACGATCAATTTAAAAAAGAAAAAGAAGAAGAGAAACAGATGCTTGAGAAGGAACGAAAGATACAAGAGAGCGTCCTTTCAATAAAGAAGAAATATGGCAACAATGCGATTCTCAAAGGATTAAACTTTGAAGAAGGAGCAACCGCCAAAGAAAGAAATACACAAATCGGCGGACATAAAGCCTAAACAACCCACTAGATATGACACACGAATACGATGACATAATCAACCTCCCTCACCCTACTTCATCAAGACATCCTCGGATGTCTCTGTATGATCGTGCGGCTCAATTCGCTCCTTTCGCAGCACTAACAGGCCATAGTGAAGCTATGCAAGAGGCTGCAAGAGAAACAAACACACGAATTGAACTGAGTGAATCGGACTGTGAGGAACTGAATCGAAAAGTGTTGTATATCTTGTCCCATATAAATGAACACCCCAAAGTCTCTTTCACTTACTTTAAAGAAGATAAACTAAAAGAGGGAGGAGAATATCTATCCAAAACAGGGATTATAAAGAAATGGGATGACTATCGACAACTCTTCTTATTAGAAGATCAGACCTCAATATGCCTCAAAGATATCATTCATATTATTATTAACCTTTAGTATTAACCAAATTTTTTTTTATGGAAAAAGAAAATGTAAAAAAATCGATTCGTTGGAAACGATTTAGTCGGAAATCGACTTCGGTCTTTTGCTCAATGCACAAGGTCATTAACATCGGAGTCTTAAGCGTTGCTATCATTGCAAATGCAGATGTGAAAGCTAAAACGGTACATTCGTCAGGTACTATTTCTAATTCAACAATGCCTGAAACCTATTTAGAGGATGTGGAAGTGACGGCCGATAGCTCGACCACCCTTCTAAACACTGACGGACAATACACAACTGTCCTGAACAACCAAGATGTAACCGCTGCCGCGAGTCATTCCATCAATGACCTTCTCAAACAAATACCAGCACTTGACATTCGACAACGAGGAGGATTTGGCGTTCAAACAGACATCTCTATTCGAGGTGCATCCACAGACCAAACCAATATTCTTATAAACGGTATTGATATCTCCTCACCACAAACTGGACATCTATCTGCCGACTTCCCTCTACCATCCGACATCATCTCTAAAATAGAATTAACAGAGAGTAACACCGGAAACACCAGTACAATCAATATTAACATACGGCCCGACACTCTTAATCAGGTCTCGCTCCAATCCATCGCTGGATATTATGGATTACTAGAAAGTAATGCTCTTTTGAATGTAAAACATAAAAAGACATTGCACCTTGCCAGTATTTCAGGCTCACGTTCTGATGGAGCAGTAAAAAATAGTGATTTCCACCAAGGGAAATTCTATTATTTAGGAGAAGTAGATATCAAACGGCTACATGCAGAATGGCAATGGGGCTATAGTCGGCAATCCTTTGGTGCCAACACGTTCTACTCGGCTGCTTATGATAATCAATGGGAACGGACCAATAGGTTATTAAACTCATTCAAATGGGAAACCAAGAGACCCGTATGCTTCGCAGGATCATTCAGTTGGATGCGAAACTATGACCACTTTCAACTTATTCGGGATCATTCTACTGGAGAAAATTATCATCGAACAGATGTACTCAATTTTAATCCTGAAATAAGTCATCGATGGAAAATCGGGAAAACATATATAGGAGGAAACTTCCGATACGAGAATATCTACTCCACCAACCTCGGAAGCCCATTAGGGGAAGACTCCATACGCATATTTAATTCAAACGGTAAATATTATACGAAAAACAAGGATCGAAACATCCTGACGATTTACCTAAAACATAATTTTCTATTCCGACGATGGAACCTGAATGTAGGAACACGTACATACAAGAATTTTGACATCACCGATCAGCTCCATTTCCTACCATTTGTCAATGCAAAGATTGAGATGACAAAGAAGTGGACGCTCTTCGCCTCCTGGAACAATGCCCGTCGGACACCCACGTTCACCGAACTCTATTATAAGAGTCAGACCAACGAAGGGAACAAAGACCTTAAGTCAGAGTTCACCTCGACGGCCAGCATCTCATCACAAATGAAAGGAAGAGGCATACACACAGAAATAAGTACCTATTACATATATGGTAAAAATATGATCGACTGGGTCATGTACACCCCTGATGATGTGTATCACTCCACGAATTTCAGATTAAACAACATTGGCATCGAGTTACACAATACCCTCTCGTTTCATGAATGGTTCGATTGTATTCCTATACAACTCTATTTAGGATATAACTATATTCATCAGGAACGAAAAGATAAGATTGAGATCTTCAAATCTAATTATGCACTTGAATATGTGAAACACAAATTTGTGACACAGCTAAGCATCCAACCTACTCCTTCGTTGATGGTATCGCTACACTATCGCAGTATTGCCCGAAATGGCGGATATATAATCTATCAGGACAAAGTAAATACAGGCGAGATAAAAGAGTATGAACCATACGGCATAATGGATCTTAAAGCAAGCTATCACATTAAGCGATTAAATTTATTTGGAGAGATTAACAATCTATTAAATAAAAAATATTACGACTATGGCAACGTACCACAACCTGGACTTATCTGGAAAATAGGTTTAAATTATCATTTCCAATTTTAATCCACGCTAAAAAAAAGGGAGACATAAAAATATGTCTCCCTTGCTTTCTCAATTCAATTTTAATTTAGAGACATTAACATAGCGTCTCCATTTGAATCCATACCTAAAGAACAGAAGGAATGAGCAAATTGTTTAATAAAAAACAACGATTCCATCGAGGGTTCTTCTGTTTCTTGACTACTTACTTCTTCAATAATTTGAGATGGTTCTTCACCAGAAAAAAAATGAGTAAAAGGTTTTATCATACGCAATCCGTTTAAGTTAGTATATACAAGAAACGGAAGTATATCTTTTTTAGTATGATGAATGTGGAAAATAATGCAAATTTTTATTTTGTCCACCTATTTTTTCAATTTGTCCACATGGGAAGTCCCCTATTACTGCAACTTTTCCGTTTTGTCCACCTATTTTTTCAAACATTGAACACAAAAGAGAGGATTCGCTATTACCTTTGCTAGTGGATGAAGGAAAGATTCATTCATATAAAAATTGACCCTATTATATAAATATACTATATCCGATCTGACCTTTATGAGAGTTATGTTTTGAATGTCATAAAAAAGTCCGGAACTTACGTTTCGGATTTTTTTATTGTTATATGTTATGTAATACTTAACTTACTCTACCAAACAAACCTCTGGATGAAGTAGAATATTAAATTTATCTTTAACAGAAAGTTGAATCTGGTGCATCAAGAAAAGAATATCAGCACCTGTTGCGCCACCCCGATTCACCAAAATCAATGGTTGTTTCTCATATACACCTGCAGCATCAATACTTTTACCTTTCCATCCACATTGGCTGATTAGCCATGCAGCAGGAATCTTATACCCCTCTTCCAACGAATAATATGGCATAGAAGGATATTTTTCAAAAATAGACTGAAACAGTGGAGCATCAACCACTGGATTCTTAAAGAAACTACCTGCACTACCGATTTCCTCTGGCAATGGCAATTTAGACTTACGGATCTCAATTATCGCATTTCGTACAGTAGATAATGATTCATCCCCTTTCTCCTTCATCACCTCACGCACATTACCATAATCCAACTTCAACGAATAATTCTTTGTGGCAAGTTCATATACGACACTCACAACAATCAGATGCTTCAATTCTTTAAAAATACTGCCACGATATTCAAATCGACATGAAGCAGCATCCATAGAATAAAATCGATTCTCTTTCGTGTCATAAACCTCTACTTCCCGAATCACATCTTTCGCTTCCACGCCGTATGCACCAATATTTTGCACAGGAGAGGCTCCGACCGTACCAGGAATGAACGAAAGGTTTTCGATTCCACCTAACTGATTCTCTACGCTCCATTGTACAAAATCATCCCATATCACACCTGCACCAGCACGTACCCAGACACGGTCATCCGTTTCTTTTTCAGTCCGGATAAAATTGATTTGTGAATGTATCACAGCGTAATCCAAATCATTTAGCAACAATAGATTGCTGCCACCACCGATAGGAAGCCATTTCCCATTGAACACACCCTGAGAATACAACTGTTGCAAGTCTTCTTTTTGATCATATTGGTAAAAATCAGCACATTGAACAGAAAATCCAAAGGTATTATGCTTTTGTAAAGGATAGTGAGAGAAATGTTTCATGCTATTTAGTCGTTTTTTTCTTTGTTTCGCCAGAAATCTGTAGAATAGGTTTCTTTCCAACAGAGTTAGAATAGATCTTTATTGTTTTATGAAAGATACCACTCATCTTGCCCTCATAATATACATGGATGGATCCTGTATCTCCGGGAGCAACAGGCGTTTTCGTGAAAGTAGGTGTAACACAACCACATGAAGGAACAGCGTTCGTAATAATCAAAGGAGAGGTACCTTCATTTTTAAACACAAAAACATGTTCTGAGGTTTCACCTAAATAACTATCTCTCATAACATACTCTGTTTCCTGAAAAACAATCTTAGCCTTGCCTGCCGCAAAAGAGAGCTGACATAAGACCATCGTAAAAATAGATAATGCAATCGTTTTCATAAGCCAATTATTCTATAAAATATTCCCATATAAATAATACACCTGTTATAATAAATATAACAGCCACAATTTTTCTAAACCAATATTCAACCATCTGGAACCCTTTCCAGATATTTAATTTAGAATCCATTCCCTTGTATAATATCCATGCCAAAAAACCAATAGGCAAAGCGGCACCTATAGAGAATAGAATCGGTAATAGCACACCTCCTTCTGATGTACATGCCAAAGGTACCATTAATCCGAAATAAATAGCAGCACTATAAGGGCAAAAGGCAAATGATAGTAAAATACCTAATAAAAAAGAGGCCCATATAGAGTATGATTCACTAAAAATCTTATTCATCCACAAGACACATCGGTTCTCTAATCCGTGAATATGAAAGATATCCAACAAAAAAAGACCGATAAGAATAAAGAAAGGTCCAGCCAATTTCCCTATCCATAACAAAGTAGAAGCCGTGAAATCAATCTCCGAAACATAAAAGGTAAGAAGCACACCGACCAAGGTATAGGAAATGGAACGTGCTAAAATATAGACAGCAGACAAAGAAGGGAATGTTGTGTAATTCTGTCGTAGCATACAGGTCAGAGCAGAAATATTTGCAGCAATTGTGCAAGGACACACTGACACGACCAGTCCCAACAGAAATACAGTCATAAAAGGCATCTGCCCACTATTTATCCATTCTAAAAGGTTCATTTATGTATATTTTTCTTTAAATAATAATCTAACGAATTATAATTAGGGTTGATAAGTGCCACCTTCCCATCCGGTGTAATTAGTACACCATAAGGAATAGCCTGAACACGATAATATTTTGTGACTGGGCTCGACCAGTAACGGAAGTCGCAAGAGAGTTTCCATGGCAGGACACCCAATTGCGTAACATACTCTCTCCATTTTTTCTTATCATCGTCCAAAGAGATGGAGAGGACATCAAAATTTCCGCCTTCGTATTTCTCAAAAAGTTTTTTTAAGCGACTCACTCTATACTCTGTCTTGTCACACCAGGAAGCACCAAAATCTAAAAAAAGGTATTTCCCCACATAATTTGACAAACACACCGTATCGTCCAAGAACGTAGGAAGACAAAAATCAGGAGCCGGCATGCCAACTTTCAAGCTTTTATGCAAGGCCAGTTCCTCCTTTAAATAACATACGTATGGAGAATTTTGTATAGAAGGGTCAAACAAAGAAACAATCTCTTCCAGTTTCTTTATATTATAAGACTGGGAAAGAGAACAGACAAAATAGACAGCCCCCATAGATTTAGGGTTGTTCATGACATAGAACTTAGTAAAATTAATCAGCGAGTCAGGATAGCTATTATACATCGCTGTTAATCGTTTTATTTCTTTTGTGTTTTTTTCTTTCTGGGCATTGGACAGATGAACCAGCACGTTACTTTGTTTATTTTGAATTTTCTTCATTTCACGCGACAGATAATTAAAATCGTCATGAGAATAAGAGCCTTCAATTTTAATTTCATCAGGCAACATAAGAGACCCCGTGATATCAATTTTACTATTTTCAACAAACACGTCAAAAGGAGCACGTGTACCGATACGGATAAAACGCATGGTAGGATAATCGACATGGCCTCTGAAACGGAATTCACCTGAACGGATAGGGACACTATCCACCACAATAGGGTTACCCATAGGGTCTAATTCCATCATATATGCTTTAGTTGCCCGAACACAACGGATATTTCCATGAATAGTGTAAGTATCCTCCCAGTGGCATGACGTCACTGTCAGTGATAAGAGCAGTATATATGAAAGAATTCTATGCATCAACTAAAAAAAAGAAAACAAACGGCTGGTCGCCAAACAACGCCCAGCCGTTATATCTATATTCAAAATATATTATTCAACTTCACCATTCAAATTGATAACGAATACGCTACGATTTGGATCATTAGAAACGACCGTCATACGTTGTGTAAACTTACCAATCTTAAGTCCGTTACCATTCAATTTAAAGCGAATAGCACCTGTCTTACCTGGCTTGATTGCCTTGCTAGGAACAGTAACTGTTGCATTCTTAGAATCAATGTTGATAGCACGGATAATCAAGTTAGACTTACCATCATTCTTAACAGTGATTTCGTATGTCTTAGTAGTAGAAGTATTGATCTTACCCAAGCTGATTGAATTACCAACACTTAACACTGGAGCATTAGCCTTCTCCTCTGGAGTCATTGTTGAGAAGTTCTCAGCCACATTTCCATAAAGATTGATTGGAGTTTCAGTGTATTCCTTTCCGTCAACAACTACATAAACAGACTCTTTGAAAGATCCCCAAACACCAGCATCTTTTGTATTCATAACGAATTTCAATTCGCCTTTCTCTCCTGCTTTCAAAGTCAATGGAGTTACAGAGATATATTTAGGAGCATTTTGGAATGCTACCTTAACATCTTTATCACTGTTATTGATAACCTCAATTACTTCTGATTTAGCTTCTGGATAGAAGATAGTATTAAAATATACATTCTTCTTCATCATACGAAGACCGCCAAACTCATGAGGATATTTATCTTCTACTTTCTGAGCTTTAGGGATTACTTCACCCTTGATAGACAAACGTTTTTCACCTGCATTAGAAGTTACAGTGATTGTCTTAGAGAAAGATCCTGGACGACCTGATGCATTATAAGTAGCTTTCACTACACCTTTTTCTCCTGGTTTAACAGGCTCTTTTGTCCACTCTGGAGTTGTACATCCACAAGATGCACGCACTTTTTGAAGAACCAAATCAGCTGTTCCTGTATTTGTAAACTCAAACACACACGAAACTTTACCATTTTCCTCTGGGAATGTACCAAAGTCGTGAGTAATAGTTTCAAAAGAAATCTCTGGAACACCCTGCGCAAATGTTGCAACAAATCCTGCAAGCAACATCATCAATGACATAAATACTCTTTTCATATCTGATTCATTTATTAATTTTCAACTGTGTAACATAAAGAAACTTTATACGAAACGCAAATTTATAAAAAAAATAACGCAAATAAACTTTTCAATCAATTAAAAACTTAATAAAGTTTAAAAGCATGTTTTTTTTATCCAGATGAAGGAGTTCTTTCCTATTATATACTCTCTTTTTTCTTACCTTTGCAAGGTTTAATTATGTATCGATTTCATATACATTACAATGAAATATTTCAAACTTTTCATATTTGCTATTTGTTTTTCTGAAGCATTAACCGCTCAACAATTAAGAGAATGGTCCATCGCGTCGCCTTTGGATTTTGAGACAACGCTCAGTGGCAGTTTCGCAGAAATGCGTCGTAATCACTTTCATGGAGGGTTGGACCTCCGCACCAACGGAGAAGAAAACAAACCCGTTTATTCAATCGACGATGGCTATGTTGCTAGAATATCCATCTCTCGTACTGGTTATGGCAAATGTGCATTCATCAACCATCCCAACGGATATACCTCCGTATATGGACATCTTAACGGATTTGTTTCTAAACTAGACTCCATGCTAAAAGCAAAACAATATGGAGATAAAAAATATGAGGTCGAACTGATTCTGGATTCGACACAATATCCTGTAAAAAAAGGAGAGAAATTCGCCATATCAGGAAATACGGGAGCCTCTGGCGGTCCTCATGTGCATTTCGAACTACGTAACACTCAAACAGGAGCCATGCGTAATCCGCTCTTATTAAAGAATAATCCATACAATATTCAAGACACAAAAGCACCAAAGATTCTTGCTATAAAGATCTATGGACTAAATAATAAGGGATGTATAAACAATGAAAAAGAGACGAAATGCAAGGTGATTGTCAACAAAGATAAATCAAGGAAATTGCAGGTCGGCCAGGGTCTCACAGCCTGGGGTGAACTAGGATTTGCGATAAAGGCAACCGATTATATGACAGGAACAAGTTTCTCCTACACACCACGTCATCTAAGACTCTATGCCGATAATCGTCTGATCTCTGCAACAACAATCGATAGTTTCCTTTATCAAGATACTAGAGGTCTGAATAGTTTTATTGACTACGCCCAATGGAGTCAGACCAAAGAGTTCTTCATGAAATCATTCAAGGAACCTTATTCTCCTATTTTATTTCAGAAAGCACAGCCTTACGGTACATTGATGATTAACGAAGAGCGTGATTATACGCTTCGCTATGAAGTAGAAGATGATTTCGGCAATAAGGATGAAATCAGCTTTGTCATCACCGGAAAGAAAGCTAACATACCAACTGATACAGATCCTGACAACCAATACATAAAAGCGGGTGAAAGTGTCTTCTTTGACAAGGAATCCTTTGCGATGCGGTTCCCACAAAATGCGCTATACTATGATGTCAAACATAATTTTCATATTGACACCTGTCATAAATTTGCATCAAAGGTATATTCAATAGGTAGTGTGCGTGAACCTCTCCATACACTTTGTGACATCTCCATAAAAATTGATAACGATACTCTTGCGAACAAGTCACAATACTACATCGCAAAAGTAAGTGAGAAGAATATTTTATCAGGATCTGCTGGAGGTACTTACGTGAATGGAATACTGGTGGGAAAAACAAATACATTTGGTCGTTTCGCTGTCACCACTGATATGACTCCTCCTGTCATTTCTCCAATTCACACCAATCAAGTTCAGAATGCACCTTATATAAAGTTTAAGATATACGACACACAATCTGGAATCGATTCGTATGATGCCTATATCGACGGGAAATGGGTTATGTTTGAGTATGATGCCAAGACACAATCCATCACTTATTGGATAGATAAAAGACAATTTGCAGCACATTCAAATCATACGCTAAAAATGGTTATAAAAGACTATTGCGGTAATGTAACAGAATACACAAAAGAAATATATTGGTAATGAGAACACTTTCAATAATGCGAACCGTTCTAGCAGGATTAGCCCTGCTCTGTTTCAATGAATATTCATGGAGTGGAACGAATATTATCGTAGGCAAAGATGCTTCGACAGATGGATCAACGCTATGTACTTATTCTGCAGACTCTTACTATCTATATGGAGAGTTATGTTTCTACCCCAATTCCTCGTATTCTAAATATACGCAGAGCGATGTATATGGATGGGATACACATAAGTATCAAGGGAAGATAGATCAAGTAGCAACTACCTATGCCGTACTTGGTAACATCAATGAGCACCAAGTATGTATCACTGAATCAACCTTCGGAGGTCGAAAGGAGTTAATTGACACAACGGGTATATTAGATTACGGAAATCTGATTCACATCACACTACAACGTTCTCAAACTGCACAAGAGGCCATTCAGGTGATGACAAACCTCGTTGAAAAATATGGATACTGCAGTTCTGGAGAGACATTCTCCATAGCGGATCCTAATGAGGTATGGATCATGGAGATGATCGGCAAAGGTCCTGATGTGAAAGGTGCTGTTTGGGTGGCACTGAGAGTGCCTGATAATTGTATATGTGTTCACTCTAACCACTCTCGAATCACTACGTTTCCTCTTAACGACCGACTGAACTGTCGTTATTCAAGAGATGTGATCTCATTTGCGAAAGAGAAAGGATACTTCGATGGACGAAACAAAGATTTCAGTTTCTCAGACGCATACGATCCAATGTCATTCAATGCTCGCCGTTTCTGCGATGCTAGAGTATGGACGATTTATAAGAACATTGCGAAAGATACCTATAATTATATAGATTATATTTTAGGTAAATCGGAAGAACGTCTCCCTTTATGGATTCGTCCAGACAACAACGTTTCATTGCTACAATTAAAGAACCTCATGAGGGATCACTTCGAAAATTCTCCCCTCTCTCTTGCCAATGATCCTGGTGCAGAACCTTATGGTGCAGAATATCGATATGAACCACGTACTTGGGAGGTCAACGGAAAGACCTATTTCAATGAAAGTCCTATCGCAGGACCGAAGAACGCCTTTTCATTTGTAGCACAGATGAGGAATTGGCTACCCGATAAACTAGGTGGTGTGCTATGGTTCGGTGTGGATGACGCAACTTTCACAGTTTACGTTCCTATCTACTGCGGCACAACAGAAGTTCCTAAATGTTTCAGAAAAGGAAACGGAGGATTACTACACTTCTCATGGGATGCTGCCTATTGGGTCTTTAACTGGGTTTCCAGCATGGCCTACTCAAAATATAAGTATGTAGCACCAGATATTAAAAAAGTGCAGGCAGACTTTGAACAGAAACTAGAAGATAACTTGGAAGTTGTCGAGATAGCAGCTCAATCATTGTATAAGAAGTCTCCCGATTATGCTATACGATTTCTGACAGAGTATTCCGAAAGTCAAGCTACTTTGATGATGGAACAATGGAAGAAATTAGGTGAATTCTTGATGGTGAAATATACCGACGGAAACATCAAACGAGAACGCAACGGAAGATTCATCCACAATGGTTGGGATGTTCCAGAGGATATTGAAACGCCTGGATATTCAGAAAAGTTCTATAAAGATATTATTGAAGCCACTGGCGATAAATATGAGATGAAAGAGAAATAGTACCTCCCTTTTATTCTCCAAAACAATAGACAATTAACTAATATAGATTTAAAAATAATATACAAATGAAAAGAATTGTTACCATCCAAGATGTTTCTTGCGTAGGTAAATGCTCGCTAACGGTCGCATTACCAATTATCTCAGCTATGGGCGTGGAAACAGCAATCATCCCAACAGCTGTTCTATCAACACACACCATGTTCAATGGATTTACGTTCAGAGATCTCACCTCCGATATCAAACCTATATGTGATCACTGGAAAAAGGAGAAGTTCCATTTTGATGCTATATATACAGGCTATCTAGGTTCTTTCGAGCAACTCGATTTAATGAAAACATTAATTCAGGACTTCAGTGACAACCAAACCATCACCATCGTGGATCCTTGTATGGCCGATAATGGTAAATTATATCCTGGCTTCACACAAGAGTTTGCATTTGCCATGAAAGATCTATGCAGCAAAGCAGACATCATTGTTCCAAATATGACAGAGGCAAGCTTCATGCTTGGCATTCCATATAAAGCAGAAGGATATGATCTCAACTATATCAAAGACTTATTACAGAAATTAACCAACATTGGTGCTAAGAAAGTGGTGCTAAAAGGAATCGTATTCTCTGAACCTCAACCCGAAATTGGTGATGTTACCGGTAAGATCGGTGTCATGTCATACGATAAAACAGCAGATAAGTACGAGTACTATTTCCATGAGAAACAACCTCAAAGTTTCCATGGAACAGGCGATATATTTGCCAGCGTACTAACAGGTGCGCTCATGAATGGTAAAAGCCTCAAAGAAGCATATACCTTAGCAGCCAACTTCGTTGTTGAGTCAATTAAGGCTACCCTTTCTCATGAGGATCATAACACCTATGGAGTTGACTTTGAAACTGCAATACCATACTTGGTTAAAAACCTATAATTACAAAATAATAAGAAGTGAACGGAGGAGGATATATCAATTGATATGTCCTCCTCTCCTATTATCTCATCATCTATTAAGCAATGTGAAGTGCCCTACTTGAGGGGTCTTTTCTCCATTCACCCACAACGCATACCAATAATCGGTGGAAGGCTGTCTTTCCCCTTGATAGTTTCCATCCCATGAAACAAACTGATTCTCACATCGTTTCATGACTTTCCCAAATCTATTATAGATAATACAACACCATGTACTATACCGCTTATCCAGTCCATTGATACACCATTCATCATCAACTCCATCTCCATCAGGAGTGAACATGAATGGAATCGTTAATGGATCATCTGTCTCCGGAGAACCACCTTCCTCCTCTTCACAATCCTCTGTTTGGATAGAAAAAGAATAGACCGCCGAATCGCACGAAGAAAATAATTCCACTTCATACTGATTCCCTTTCACAAGATATACCTCATCATCGAAGATCTCCTGTTGGTTCTCATACCAAATGACCTGCTGTGAATTAGTATGAAGCAGTTCATCCTTCATAATATAGGTATGCTCACAAAACACCTCGTCGGCAGCATGAAACCACAAAGGATAATTAAGCTTAATCAGCACTTTTTCGTCTATCAAACATCCGTTTGTAGATATGCCATACAAATAATACTCTGTATCCTTCAGGGGTGAGACCGCTGTTTGCGTGACATTCCATCGTAAATTATCGCCTTCATCATCTACCAACAGGTTCAGATCCAATGTGTCACCCTGACATATCTCGTATTCATTCTTCACAACTCTTTCAGCCACTTCAATCCTATACAAGAAGGCTATTCCATTCATCGTTCCATAAAGATCTTCATTGTTACGCGGGACAAAAGCAAAAGTTGGGTTCATCTCTTTATTATAAAATCGATACTGATTCATCCCCTCGACCGTATAATCCGTGGGATATACAACCCAAAACGTATCTTGCGACAGGAAGCATACATCATAAGAACCCGTCTCTTCAAAATCCTTTGCCTTCAACTTTAAATAAAGAGTATCATTAACACAATCCGTTTTCACTTCAACGGCAGGAGGGGCTAAATCTTTTTGATTGGAACATTGTCGCTTCAGACACTCCTTTCGTTGCAGAAGAATCGTAGAGGGAGAAGGGAATGCACCATAATAGATAGTGGGAGGAGAAGTGCAATCAATCAAGGTGATACGCTCCTCTGTTAGAGCAGTATCACCCCCACAACTCAGATAAGAAAGTCGGACATCCAGCGAAACCGTGTCGTAGGGGATATTCTCCCATGAAAAAGAATACGTTTTAGCATAGAGGTATTTTTTCTGATCCGACGATTGCTTGACAACTTCTTCCATATAGATCGATTCTTCGGGAGAAGAAAAATCCACCCCCACGATTGAATCCATCGAAGCAAGATAAACCACCGATTTCCTTTCCTTAGAGATACATTCTGTCTGTATAATAGGGGCTTTCTTCTTACATGCAGAGACCCTAAGCGTATCCTTCCCCATGATTGTGTCCCCATTCTCTGAAAGACACAATAATGATACTTCATATACCATTTCCTTCAACATACGGTCATCCCAACATAAAACAGCACACCCACGATAAGGGAACCTATAGGTTTCCAAATCATACTCCGACGAAGCATGATAGACGGGCGGTTCGTCAACATTCTTATCCGAGAGATTTCGAAATTTTGCATCAATAATAGGTAAACCAGCCCCCACGTAAAATAAACCTTTCCCCGACGAACAAGTATATGATACCGAATAGTCTGGTGTGGAATCCCCCACACAATATAGGCTCAATTCATGAAACTCAACTGTCTTTACATACGTATGACAGTACGGCTCCTCCATCGATACAGCAACTTCATAATTATTTGTATAGCTCACCTTCGCATAGTCTAGGCAAAGCGTGAATGAATCTTCTGTTTCCCACGTCAAATCATATAAAAACTCATGATCATAATAACGTTCTTTTAATTCATCGGCATAATAGAGTTTCACCATATGTGGTTCAATATACTCACATAACAGCAATGAATCAGCACAAATAGAAACATGATCAGGAGGAAGATCCAATCCCAATCGGAACTTATCAGGGTCAATAAGCGGCACGTTATACTCCGCCACAGATACTTCTGGGCACTCCTCATTCGAGCCAATCAGATAGAATGAAAGCTGATCGTGATTTCCTGGAAGCAACCCATAATCCGCCAGATCAACATATTCACGGCCTGATTCGATATCCTGCCAATACACATGGTCACAATCTTGGGCGCGTATTTCTATAACCTCCATTGGCGTACCAACACATCTATAATGAACCGGAGACAGGACCTCTACTTTAGGGTTCCCACGAGATTGAATAAACAACTGTTTCTCCATCCGTTTCGAAGGAGAATCCTTATGGACATACTCTATATGCAGAACCGTATCGCCCTTAGGAACAATAA
Organism: Paludibacteraceae bacterium; assembly: GCA_045113275.1. Lineage (GTDB taxonomy): Bacteria > Bacteroidota > Bacteroidia > Bacteroidales > Paludibacteraceae > UBA1181. The sequence goes on along the minus strand of JBGUIU010000163.1, from coordinate 5,372 downwards.
AAGAGTCTTGCGTCTCCTTCCATCCTAATAGCAAATAATCCATTGGGACTTCCACTTGATTATCGAGATAACTTTTCAGTGCAAAACTATCCCCTCTGCATAACGATACACTATCATAATGCAGAATGATACCTTCTGAAAGAAGATACTGACTATGCACAACTACGGACACAAACACACATAGAAATCGAACAAACGATAACTGGTAAACAAAAGAAATACTACTTTTCATATATAAACCATAAAACAAAACATAATAAACTACATGTCAGTGATTTAACAGGCAATCACTCCCCTAATATTACAATGATTCCTCAGGAATCACGATTCAAGATAGATTTTTGACAAATACAATTATTTTGTCAATTCAGATAGCATCAAACGGGCTGTTTTTTCAGACACAGGAGTATCCCCCAATGACTCAATCAATTGGTCATACCCTTGCAAGACCTGAGTTCGATACTCTTCATTCTGTAAACGAAGGATAGCTTTTTTCAGATTTTCAACAGTAAACTCTTCGATGATCAACTCTTCCACCAACCGTTTATTCGCAATGAGATTCACCAATGAAACATTATCGACTTTTATAAACAGTTCCAAGAAACGGTGGAACAACCAGCCACCAGACATCTTATATACCACCACTTGAGGCGTGCGTAGCAAGGCTGTCTCTAGCGTAGCAGTACCCGAAGTGACCACAGCCAGTTCAGCTTGTTGTAACAGCTCATACGTTTCATTCAACAGAACTGTAGCTGAATTTCCGTTCATAAGAGAATCATACAACGACCTATCTATCGATGGAGCACCAGCGATAACCAACTGATACTCAGGAAATGAAGCAGCAGCTTGTAACATCAACGGAAGTGTCTTCTTAATCTCTTGCACACGACTACCGCACAGAAGAGCCATGATGGGTTGATCCTTCAAGCCATTTCGTTGCAGGAATGTCTGTTTAGATTCGTTTTTATGAGGACGGTTAGCAATTGCGTCCACACATGGGTTACCGACATATGTAACCTCATAGCCTCGTTGTTTAAACCAATCGACCTCAAAAGGAAGGATTGAATACACCTTGTCCACAAACTTTTTTATTGCTTTCAGGCGATAAGCCTTCCATGCCCAGAGCTTAGGAGAAATATAGTAAAAGACACGAACATCAGGCATATTCTCTTTTACAAACTGAGCCATCTTAAGGTTAAAACTAGGATAATCCACAAGGATTAAAGCATCCGGTTTAAAATCTAAGATTGCCTGCTTACAATCCTTAATATTCTTTAGGACTGTGCGGATATGTAGCAATACAGGGATAAAACCCATGAAAGCCATATCCTTATAATGACGAATCAATGTACCCCCTTGAGCAATCATCAGATCGCCCCCCAACATACAAAATTCAGCCTTTTCATCGATTTCCTTGAGAGAAGCCATCAGATTAGACGCATGTAAATCGCCCGATGCTTCCCCTGCAATGATAAAATACTTCATACATTCAAAACCACAAGAACCATACTTAATAAAACAGCCACAATCAGCCCCTTACCCGATTGCCATCTCTCTGTTTTATAAAAGAAGAAAAACAGAAACATAGAAGGTAAAAGAGAAGCAATCATAAGATTAACGAAGTCGGATGATTCATAGATTGCTTTATAGGTGGCCTCTAAATCATCTACTGATTTAGCACCTTTAAATGCTAAATAGAGACATACCAACGTCATAAAGAAGGATCCGAACAATCCCAAAAAGAAATTATCAAATTTGAGTTTTCCCTCTCCTGTATCTTCAAACATTTCCATATAAATCTTTTAATTCTTTTAAACAATCATAATTTGTCATATCGATTTTGGTAGGAACGATAGCACCATACTGATGAGCCAATGCCCATTCGTCCGTATCCGTAGATTCAGGTTCACGATTATCAAAATAACCTGCCAGGAGATACGAAACATCACCATATTCTGATACTTTCTGATCATATTCCTCACTCCATCGAGCATCTGCTTGTCGACAAACCTTCAGACCTTTTATTTCGCCTTTAGGGAAATTCACATTCAAGAAAGTAGCGTATGGAATAGGATGAGTCAATACATTTTTTACGATCTGAACTACATACGGAATGACCTGAGAAAAATCAGCATCCTCTTGATGATCGCACAAAGAAAAGGCGATTGACGGAACATTGTTCACACATCCCTCCATTGCAGCTCCCACAGTTGCCGAATAGAGTGAATTCACGGAAGAATTAGAGCCATGATTGATGCCTGACAACAAGAGATCTGGACGTTTATCCTTGAACAATGCGAAGAAAGAGAGCTTAATGCAATCCACGGGAGTACCGGAGCTAGAATATACAGTGAATCCTTCTTCTTCATGTAATTTAGCCAGTCGCATAGGTTCAGAATGAGTGATAGCACAAGACATACCCGAACGGACATGATCTGGTGCAACAACTACGACATTAGCTATTGGACGTACGGCTTTAATCAATTCACAAATCCCTTTCGAATAGACACTATCATCATTTGTTATCAAGATAGTAGGACGAATTGGTTTTTCCATAATCTCTAATCATTTAAAATTTCATGTACATAAGACAAGGCTGAATACAAAGGTAAACATTTAGGCAGAAAGATAAAAGTAAACGGGTAGAAAAAGTGACGGTTTTTTAGGAAAAACCGTCACTCAATAATTCATTGCATAAAAAAGATTATGCGTTCTTTACTTTATCAACAACAGCTTTGAAAGCTTCAGGTTGATTCATAGCCAAATCAGCCAAAACCTTACGGTTCATTTCGATTCCTGACTTATGAATAGCACCCATCAATTGAGAGTAAGACATACCCTCTAAACGAGCTGCTGCATTGATACGTTGAATCCACAACGCACGGAAATTACGTTTTTTATTTCTACGATCACGGAAAGCATACAAAAGACCCTTCTCCCAAGTGTTCTTTGCTACTGTCCATACATTCTTTCTAGCTCCGTAGTAACCTCTAGTGAGCTTTAAAATTCTTTTTCTCTTTGCTCTTGAAGCAACGTGATTTACTGATCTTGGCATTTTTTTAAATTTTTGTGACCGTTAGCGTCTCAATTGAATGAGAACTTCGAGCTAAACAATCGATTAATAATAAAATGTTAACGAAGGCAAAGCAAGCTTCTTACACTTTTGATATCTGCTGAAGAAACAACAGCATCATGAGTTAGTGCTAATTTTTGCTTTTTGCTTTTCTTAGTCAAAATGTGACGTTTGAAAGCATGCTTTCTCTTAATCTTTCCTGATCCGGTAAGGGCAAACCTCTTTTTGGCACCGGAATTAGTCTTAACCTTTGGCATTTTAATTTGTTTTTAATTATAATATATTGATAAAATCACTTCTTCTTTTTAGGAGACAACTGGATGATCATTCTCTTACCCTCTAATAAAGGTAGTTGATCCACCTTAGCATACTCTTCCAAATCATTTGCAAATCGAAGTAACAATACTTCTCCTTGTTCCTTAAATAGGATAGATCTTCCTTTGAAAAAGACGTATGCTTTCAATTTTGCGCCTTCCTGTAAAAATCCGATTGCATGTTTTAATTTAAAGTTATAATCATGCTCATCTGTCTGAGGTCCGAATCGAATCTCCTTCACAACAACCTTTGCTTGCTTTGCTTTATTCTCCTTCTCTCTTTTCTTCAATTGATAAAGGAACTTCTGATAATCAGCAATTCTGCAAACAGGAGGAACCGCATTCGGAGAGATTTCAATCAAATCCATCTCTTGCTCATCTGCGATGCGCAAAGCTTCTTCAATCGAATATACTCCTTGTTCGACATTCTCACCTACTAAACGCACTTCTCTTTCACGAATACGTTCATTGATGCGATGCATCTCTTTTGTGTTAATACCACCCTTTGCCTCGGGATTCTTAACAAACGGTTTTGTTGCGATAATTTTATCCTCCTAACTTTAGTTAAACTTCTTTTAATTCAGCACGTTCACTCCAACATGCTCTCCTTGAAATTGCGTGCAAAGATAGTTAAATTTATTATATAGAACCTATTTTTTCACTTTTTTTTATTTAAAATTTTATGAATTTCATTCATTCAATCTAGATAGGGCTAAAGAGAGTTCCCGTTCTTTTTACTCTCTCTCCTATCTTGAGGATATGAAGCTATCTATATGTGAAGTTCTAGAATCGCACAAAAATTTTATTTTCAACACCTTTGAACTTTCGCTACCACACACCCATTCCGTACAGGGGTTATCACCCCGGCCTATGATGTGACCATTTCTTCGGGATTGGAATATCACCTATGCAAAAATCGTTTCCCCTCTTCCGTCAGAAACGGTTCTACTTCGTCGAGCGGGATGGTTGCGCCTGGACGACCATCAACACGGAATTCTGTAATCTCATAATACTGGTAAGTTACCCCTAATGAATCATTATTAATAAAGGGTGGACATTCAGAATATTTGATTCTTTCTTCGTTGATATCTGTCCTTGACCCTAATATATAGGCTTTCAGCAGAGTAAGAAATTCCTTTCGGATCATATCCCAACTGAACGTCTCTGCTGTCTCCTTGTCGTATGTGATGATATATAAATAATAACAATCCTTGCAATTGGTATTAATGTATTCAAAGAAATAAGAGACAAGGTGGTCGTTCTCATAGAAAGGTGTAATTAGGAAAATTTCACTGCTCTCCCCCTGAGTCGGTCCCGAATAATCCCATTTTTCATCTACGGTGTTCTCCTCTTCCCAAGTCTCTTTGCTTTTATAAAAAGCCTCCTCAAAACTAGTAGCTTTCGATGACGCATAAGAGTATTTGCTATTCAATTTTAGAAAATCCCGTTCTATTGCTTCACACACTTCTTGTGACAATCCTTTTCTCAAAAAATACAACTCTATTCCGGCGGATTCTCCCATTTCGGCCTTCATATTCAACAACGTATCGTCGTCTATAATGCTCATTCTAACAGTATTTAACTCCTGCCGATACGCTTCTTTTATTGAATCCGACTTCTGTCTGTAAGTGTTTGTTAACGAATCAAAAAACGCCTCGTCATAAGAGTACAAATATTTCCCAATAAACATCGATGTCATCGACTGCTCCATGGTTGTTTCCGAGATAGTGGGGCGCCTACCTTCAGGAATAGGTATTATAGGATGGAAAAAAGAATCTATATACAATTCCGTCCTAAGTTCATTCTTTGTAAAATCAAGACACAAAGAAGGATCTCCCTCATTATACCATGCATATTTCTCAAGATACAGTTCATTATTTCGGAAGGCGTATTCAAAGACAATATGCTCAATATCAATCACTAATCTACCTTTCTCTGGAATCGTTATGGAAGTTTCTGTTGAAAATAGGGGTATTTTGCACTCC
>JBGUIU010000162.1:0-2970 GCA_045113275.1 Paludibacteraceae bacterium | reverse complement strand
GGAGTGCAAAATACCCCTATTTTCAACAGAAACTTCCATAACGATTCCAGAGAAAGGTAGATTAGTGATTGATATTGAGCATATTGTTTTCGAATACGCTTTCCGAAATAATGAACTGTATCTTGAGAAATATGAACAGCTTAATGAGGGAGAGCCTTACCTCCGTCTTGATTTTACAAAGGATGAACTTAGGACGGAATTATATTTAGATTCTATTTCTCATGCGACAGTACCTATTCCTGAAGAGAAGCGTCCATCTATCATGGAAACAACCATGGAGCAGTCGATGACATCGATGTTTTTTGGGAAATATTTATCTTATGACTATGATTTTTTTGAATCATTAACAAACACATTCAGACAGGAATTAGATACTGCTCGAGTGAGCATTATAGACAACGATACGTTGTTGAATATGAAGGGTGAGATGGGAGAATCCGCTAAGATAAAGATGTATTTTTTGAGGAAAGGATTGTCGCAAGAAGTATATAAAGCAATAGAACGGGATTTCCTAAGATTGAATAGCAAATACTCTTATGCGTCATCGGGAGCTACCAGTTTTGAGGAGGCTTTTAATAAAAGCAAAGGAACTTGGGAAGAGGAGAATACCATGGATGAAAACGGGAATTATCCAGGGCCAACACAGGGGGAGAGTAGTGAAATGTTCCTAATTAAACCTATTTATGAGAACGACCACCTTATCACTTATTTTTTTGAGTACGATAATAGCAATTGTAGGGATTGTTATTATTTATATGTCATCACATACGACAAGGAGACAGCTAAGTCGTTCAGTTGGGATATGATCCGAAAGGATGATGAATTTCTTGCTCTGTTGAAAGCATATATATTAGAGTCGAGGCCAGATATCAACGAGGAAAGAATCAAATATTCTGAATGTCCACCCTTTATTGAAAATGATTCCTTGGGGATAACTTACCAGTATTATGAGATTACAGATGCCCATGTCGATGGTCGTCCAGGCGCAACCATTCCGCTTGATGAAATTGAACCTTTTTTGACGGAGGAGGGCAGAAGGTTTTTACGGAGGTGATGGTAGTAGAGACGCACGGCCGTGCGTCTCTACAAAATGATAACAAAAAAAACAAAATAGTGAAATTAGAATTTGTTTTTTATCTTTGTTGTTAAAAATAAGATAACGAGAAGAACCGTTTTCGAAAATTAGTACGTTGTCTTAGTAGCTTGTTATATAAATTTAATAGACATGACACATTGGTATAAATATTTCATCTTGTTGCTTATCCCGATTGTTTCCGGATGTGGTTGCAATCTCTCTGATATTATTCCAATCATTTTAGGATATGGTTCCGATTCCTCTGATAGTACGGAGAGTGAGAGTTATCGAACCTACGACGTGGGAGATATAAATGGAGATGGCATTCAAGATTCTGTTGCGTTAGACAGAATGGACATTACATATGTAGATATAACAGATAGTGCAGTCTATCAGGATAATAAAGACAGCCTGGCATTTTTATTTTCCCTTTATCTGGGTAAGGGAAACAATCAATATGAGCAGATAAAGCAGTGCAAAATACCCTTATCGGCAAAGAAATTTTCCGTAACGATTCCAGAGAAAGGCAGATTGGAGATTGATATTGACCATCTTGTTTTCGAATATGCCTTCCGAGATAATGAATTGTACCTTGAGAAATATGAACAGGATATTTATCTCTATCTTGATTTTACAAAGGCTGAACTTAGGACGGATTTGTATGTAGATTCCTTTTTCTATGTTACAGTACCTATTCCTAAATATAAGCGTCCATCTCTCACGGAAACAACCATGGAGCAGTCGATGACATCGATGTTTATGGGGAAATATTTGTCTTATGACAAATCGTTTTATGATTCGTTAGCAGCACCTTACAGACAGAAGTCGGATTCAGTAAGAAAAGAGATTATAAAGGAATTAAGTACTGTTAAAATGAGTGTTGTTAACCACGATACGGTGTTGGATATGATGGCCATGACGGGAGAACTCGCCGTGATACAATTGTATTTTTTCAGAAAAGGATTGTCGCATAAATTGAGAGAAGCAATAAAACGGGATTTTCTTAAAATGAATAGCAAATACACTCATGTTGCATTGAAAGCTACCAGTTTTGAGGAGGTTTTTTATGAATGCAAAAAAACATGGGAAAAGGTGAACACCAGAGATGAAGAAGGGAGAGTTTTGGGGCCGAATTATGGGGATAGTAGTGAATCTTTCCTAATTAAACCTATTTATGAGAACGACCACCTTATCACTTATCTTTTTGAGCACTGGAATAACAGTTGCCCGGATTCTTATTATTTATATTCCATTACATACGACAAGGAGACCGCAGAGTCGTTCAGTTGGGATATGATCAGAAAGGATTTTCTGGCTCTGTTGAAAGAAGATATATTAGTGACAAGGCCAGATATCGAAGCAGAAAGAATCAAATTTTCTGCATGTCCACCCTTTATTAAGGATTATTTCTTGGGGGTATCTTATCAGTATTATGAGATTACAGATATTTATGACCAAGGTCATCCGGAAACATTCATCCTGCTCGAAGATGTTGAACCTTATTTGACGGAAAAGGGCAGGAGGTTTTTGCGGAGGTGAGAGGAAGGTAGATAATGAAATTTGATAGATATGACACATTGGTATAAATATTTCATCTTGTTGCTTATCCCAATCGTCTTCGGATTTTGCTCCAATTCCTCTGATAACACACAGAATGATACGGAGGATGAAGGTTTTCATCTTCAAATCTCTAACGAGGGAGATATAAATGGAGATGGTATTCAAGATTCTGTTGTATTAGACAGGTTGGTCGTTACATATGCAGATACAACTGGTGCCGATTACAATCGAGATGATGATGGCAGATACGTTTTTTTATTTTCCCTTTATCTGGGTAAGGGAAACAATCAATATGAGCAGATAAAGGAGTGCAAAATACCCCTATTTTCAACAGA
>JBGUIU010000161.1:0-25159 GCA_045113275.1 Paludibacteraceae bacterium | reverse complement strand
TCTTGAAACATACGCCAAGGCATTCCAGAATCGTCCGATTGGTCATGAAATCATTTATCGCCGCCATAATTAATCTGTTTTTGTTATGTAACAAATATACAACTAATGAACGACATTTCAAACAATAAATAGAAAAATACACACTATTGATTTAAATTTCATACAATAGTATACTCTTCATAATCCAACAATTCACCAAAAACTATTGATTGAAATATAATACAATAATACTAAATATTATATATATTGCTTGTTATTACAAGCAATAGTACTATATACTGTAATATTTGTTAAAACATATATGTTTTTCCCGTCTTTCAGGAAACATTCATCACAATACGGCAGGATCCAGTTGTTCGTGTATTTTGGTTGTTAAGTAATGTAAATCCCTTTATGTTAAAAACAAGACCGAATCATCCATGATGTGGTTCTATAAAAAAGGAGCGGGACCCTCCACTTTCGTGGTACAGACCCCGCATATAACTCAGATATATTCCGACTTTGCAAACATACAACAAAAATTTTAATTCGCAAGTTTTTAAGTAATATAAATCCCTTTATGTTAAAAACTGTAAATGCTATTAATTTAATATCTGAGATTTGAATTGAAAGATTGATGTTCTCGTAATAGGTTATTTGTCGGAATCATAATACTTTTTGGGGTCAAAGTACAGAACGTTTCTTTCCTCAACTCCCTTATCATTTATGAAATTAAAGTGAAAAGAAAAGAGTTTTTTATCTCGAAATGCTTGAAATAATTGGTCGCACTGCATGTTATTTAACTGATTTCCATCATTACCAGAAGGTATTGTATTGTACATAGCATTAGGGTCTTGAATACAAGTCCATGTTATTTTATATTCGCTTCCATCGTATTTTATATAATGGACTGTTATGGGTTTTGACTTATCAATCGAATCTCTTGGTATTTCGAGGGAGCGATCCAAATTCCATCTATACATTTGTCCTTGTTTGTTGAAAAGGTGCACTTCAAAACACGTTTTACCATGGGGATAATAATAATTAATATGGGTTTGATATTGAATAGTAAAGAATTCTTTGTTTTCTTCTTTGACATTTGCGTTTACAGGTAGCTTAACAGTTACTCCCATTAATTCATAGTTTGTATGGTACATTCCATTGTTTGATAGTTGTTTCTTATGAATTTTGAGGATTTCTCCCTTGTTTATTTGTATATGACATTCTTTGCCGGATCTTCTGACTAATAAGGTTTGTGCATTAATTTGTTTGATACTGGTTATATTAGATAATGAGAAAGGTGCATACGTTATTCCGTCGTATGTTTGACCAACAAATATAGATTGTTGAGAGAATAGGTTTAATGGAAGGAGGATTAAAAACAGAAATGTGCAAAATAATCTCATACGCAAAAGATTTTAGTTTTTAAGTAATGTAAATCCCTTTATGTTAAAAACAGAATGGCGTAATTTATATCAAATAAAAAGCGGAAAATTCCGTTATTTTTTGAACACTCGGTAGGTAATGAAGCTAGAGATGAAAATAGCTATGAAGAACCCTATTCCCGCATAACCTCGATGTTCGAAGATCATAACGCAAAGAGGAGCTAAGATAAGGGACAATAACAATGTTATGATTAAAAATACTCCTAGTATTCGTAGAATATTGGCCATATATTTAGTATTGTATTTTTGTGTTTTTAAGTAATGTAAATCCCTTTATGTTAAAAACGTGTAACTCATACATCATTCACAATCAAACAAATACAAAGATCTTCCATCAAAAAAAATCGACCATTTCGGGCATTTTCAGAGAATTTTCCTGTGCTTTTTTGCATTTTCGTCGACCATAATAATGATATGAGTACTCATTTTGTTTGTCAGCCACCAAGATAATACTTATCGGATACTTCTCAAAAAGTTTTTCGCATATTTTTTCTTTGTGAGACAACGCATTACTCTGCGTGCCACAATACAAGTTCAGCCAATCCATCATTTCATTCTTTTTCCCTCAACAAATATATCCATTTTCCTCTTTCTCTATTCCTCATTCAAATTTCATATCCTATCTTTGCAAAAAATTCAACGGCAAAACATGATGTTCGATTTAAAAAAGGAATTAAGCTCTCGCATACTCGTACTCGACGGAGGTATGGGTACCATGATTCAACAATATGGATTAACAGAAGAAGATTATCGGGGTAACTTCGTACCCAACAGCGATGTGCAACAGAAGGGAAACAATGACCTGCTTTGTATAACACGAAGCGACGTCATCTCCGATATCCATAACAAATACCTCGAGGCGGGGGCCGACATCATCGAGACTTGCTCGTTCAACTCTCAACGGATCTCCATGGCCGATTATAAAATGGAAGGCCATATCCACGAACTCAACTTTGCCGCTGCTCAATTAGCTCGTAAAGCTGCTGATACCTATACGGCTAAAGACCCAACCAAACCAAGGTTTGTGGCTGGTTCCGTCGGTCCAACCAACAAGACTTGCTCCATCTCGCCAGACGTCAACAATCCTGCCTTTCGTAATATCTCCTTCACCGAGATGAAAGAGGCTTACATTGAACAAATGGATGCCCTCATTGAGGGTGGCGTTGATGCTCTTCTCATCGAGACAATTTTCGATACGCTCAACGCAAAAGCTGCCATTTCGGCTGCCAACGAATGTATCGCCCGTTGCGGACGTTCCGTCTATATCATGCTCTCTGCTACGGTGGCCGACATCAGTGGTAGAACACTGTCCGGGCAAACCATGCAGGCATTTATGAACTCCGTCATGCACGCCAATCCTTTATCCATTGGATTGAACTGCTCTTTCGGAGCCAGAGACCTAAAAAAATATCTAAAAGAAATAAGCGATGTAGCTCCTTGCTACGTCAGCGCCTACCCTAACGCAGGACTTCCGAATCAGTTCGGAGAGTACGACGAGACTCCTGAGATGATGGCAGAACAGGTGGTCGAATATGTAGAGGAAGGATTGGTCAATATCCTTGGTGGCTGTTGCGGAACAACACCTGCCCACATTGCCAAATACCAAGAGTTTGTCAACAATGCGAAGCCTCGTCTTCCCAAAGTTGCCAATCATCACTTGAAACTATCAGGTCTCGAACCGTTGGAAATCAAATCCATCAACGCAAGCCTCAACGAACCACAAGAACGTTCCCTCTATGTAAATATTGGTGAGCGTTGTAATGTGGCTGGATCGCGTAAGTTCCTTCGTCTCATCAATGAAAAGAACTACGACGAAGCACTTTCCATCGCACGCAAGCAGGTGGAAGATGGCGCACAGGTGGTTGATGTCAACATGGATGATGCCATGCTGGATGCCAAGAAGGAGATGGTCACCTTCCTAAACCTGATTGCATCAGACCCCGACGTGGCAAGAGTGCCTATCATGATCGACTCTTCTAAATGGGAGGTGATTGAGGCTGGACTACAATGCGTACAAGGTAAAAGCATTGTCAACTCCATCTCACTGAAAGAGGGTGAAGCAAAGTTTTTGGAAAAAGCCAAAAAGATTCAACAATATGGAGCGGCAACCGTGGTGATGGCCTTCGATGAACAAGGTCAGGCCGCCACATACGAGCGTCGTATTGAGATATGCAAACGCGCATACGACCTACTGACCCAAAATGGATTTCCTCCAGAAGATATCATTTTCGACCCTAATGTGCTATCCGTAGCAACTGGTATCGAAGAGCATAATAACTACGGTGTTGATTTCATCAATGCAACAGAATGGATTCGTCAAAACCTTCCTTATGCTAAGATAAGTGGAGGTGTCAGCAACCTATCCTTCTCCTTCAGAGGTAACAATCCTATTCGTGAGGCGATGCACTCCGTGTTCCTTTATCATGCCATCAAGAAAGGAATGGACATGGGTATCGTGAATGCAGGAATGCTGCAAGTTTACGAAGAGATTCCTGCCGACCTGCTCGAACTGGTGGAAGATGTTGTTTTAAATCGTCGCAAAGATGCCACCGAACGATTGATCGAGAAAGCTGATGAGATCAAAAACTCACAAACCACAGAAGCCGCACAAAATCAAATAGAATGGAGAACCTATCCGCTTGAGAAAAGAATTGCCTATAGTCTTGTAAAAGGGATTGGCGACTATCTGGAAGAGGATATGGATGAGGCGTTGAAAACCTATTCATCCGCTGTTGAAATCATTGAGAAACCGCTGATGGAAGGCATGAATGAGGTCGGTGAACTATTTGGTGCAGGTAAGATGTTTTTACCTCAAGTAGTCAAGACGGCTCGAACGATGAAGAAAGCCGTAGCCATACTACAGCCGCACATAGAGGCACAAAACCAAGGTTCTGGAAAGAAGTCGGGTAAAGTATTGATTGCAACCGTAAAAGGTGATGTGCATGATATTGGGAAGAACATTGTATCAGTCATCCTTGCCTGCAACAATTACGAAGTGATTGACTTAGGAGTGATGGTGCCGACTGAAGATATCATTAACACAGCCATACAAGAGAAGGTCGATGTGGTCTGCCTGAGCGGACTGATCACCCCCTCACTCGAAGAGATGTGTCACGTGGCAGAAGCGATGGAGAAAGCAGGATTGAAGATGCCGCTATTAGTTGGAGGAGCAACCACTTCGGATATCCACACAGCTGTCAAGATTGCCCCATGTTATAGTGGGACTGTCATGCGAATGCGCGATGCATCACAAAACACGTATGCAATTGCTCGTCTGTTAGGGAAGGAGACACAAAAAGAGTATATTCAAAATTTGAAGATCGAGCAAGAAAACATTCGAAAAGAGAATGCAAAGAAAGAAGAAGATCTCATCAAATACGAAGAGGCAAAGAAAAAGAAACTAAATTTGTTTTAAATTTGCATAAAACAAAAATACGATATGAAAGTCAGAAGCAAAGCACCATTGCGATTAGGATTAGCAGGAGGCGGAAGTGATGTCTCCCCTTACAGCGATATTTATGGAGGATTAATACTCAATGCTACCATAAACCTATACGCACACTGCACCATTGAGGAGACGAATGGGACCGACATTGAGATTGTTGCCGCAGATCTAAATCAATCGCTAACCTATAAGATACAAGACCAGTTGCCGCTGGATGGTCAGTTAGACCTTCACAAAGGAGTGTACAACCGTCTTGTACGAGACTTCAACATTCAGCCTCGTTCATTTCGCATCACCACCTATTCTGATGCACCAGCAGGTAGCGGTTTAGGATCTTCTTCCACCATGGTTGTTTGTATTCTACAAGCCTTTGCTGAATGGTATAATCTTCCGTTGGGAGATTACGAAATAGCACACTTAGCATACGAAATAGAGAGAATAGACATTGGTCTGAGTGGCGGAAAACAAGATCAGTATGCAGCAGCCTTTGGAGGATTCAATTTTATGGAGTTCCTACAAAACGGACATGTCATCGTCAACCCATTACGCATAAAACCATGGGTGATTGATGAGTTGGAGGCATCCCTCCTACTCTTCTTCACAGGCGCATCCCGATCTTCTGCCAAGATTATTGATGAGCAGAAAAAAAACACCACAGAGAAGAATGCAACCGCCATAGAGGCTATGCATCAAATCAAACAAAGTGCGATCGACATGAAAACCGCTATTTTGAGAGGCGAGATCAACTCATTTGCCAAGATACTCGGCAAAGCATGGGAAGAGAAGAAGAAAATGGCCAGTTCGATTACCAACCCGATGATTCAAGAAGCATTCGATTCGGCATTAAGTGCAGGAGCCATTGCGGGCAAAGTGAGCGGAGCTGGCGGTGGCGGATTCATCATGTTTGTGGTTGAACCCACCCAACGAAAAACAGTGGAGAGAGCCTTATCGAAACTAGAAGGACGCATTGTCGAATTCCAATTCAGTGACAAAGGAACCCAGAGCTGGAAAATCTTTGATTAAATAGACGTTATTAGTATGATTCAAACGGAAAACATCATCAAACAACACATAGAGGAGTCTGTACAAACGAAGCAACGTATCTTATCAGACTCGACACTACTTGCCAATATCAAGCAAGCAGCGGAATTACTTATTGAAGCATATCAGTCTGGTAAAAAGACGCTTTTAGCGGGCAATGGAGGTTCTGCCGCCGATGCACAACATATTGCAGGTGAGTTTGTCAGCAAATTCTACTTCGACCGACCTGGCATACCATCCATCGCATTAACGACAGACACCTCAATACTAACCGCTGTTGGAAATGATTATGGTTTTGAGCAACTCTTCGCGAGACAGGTACAGGCACAAGGCTCAGCAGGAGATGTGTTCATCGGCATATCCACCTCGGGCAACTCCCGTAATATCTTAACCGCCTTGCAAACCTGCAAAAAAGAGGGAATCAAGACCATCGGTCTCACTGGCGAAAAAGAGTGTCAAATGGATCAGCTTTGCGACATCGTGATAAAGATACCATCCACCAGCACTCCCCGCATTCAAGAATCACACATCATGGTCGGGCATATCCTTTGCTGCTTAGTAGAGGAAGCTTTGTTCGGGAACGAAAAAAGATAATCTATGGAAGCAATCATATTAGCAGGAGGATTAGGAACGCGACTACGTTCCGTTGTGAAAGCAGTACCTAAGTGCATGGCACCCGTCTGCAATCAACCTTTTCTATATTACCAACTACAATACCTCTCTAAGTTCAAGGAGATAGACCATGTCATACTCTCCGTCGGCTACCTGAGAGAAGTGATTTTTGATTGGATGGAAGGTCGAGAATATCCATTCGAAGTATCGTACGCAATTGAAGAGACCCCCTTAGGAACAGGAGGAGGAATCAAACTTGCCCTTCGACAAGTAAGAGGAAACGAAGTTATCATCCTAAACGGAGACACCTTCTTCAACGTAAACCTAACCGAATTGGTTTCAACAAGAAAAGAAGATGCTGCCATCACATTAGTATTGAAGGGAATGGAGAATTTTGACCGATACGGAACTGTCACCCTATCCGATCAGTCCATCATTGAACAATTCAATGAAAAGAAACCATGTGAAAAGGGGCTTATCAATGGAGGAGTTTATCACATCAATTTAAAGAACTTTCCCATCGACTTAATACCCGACAAGGGATCCTTCGAAAAAGATGTTTTAGAGGCTCATGTGGCCAATCACATATTACAAGGATACATCAGTTCAGCCTATTTCATAGACATCGGAATACCAACGGATTATCAAAAGGCAAACAACGACTTTCGCGAACTTTTCCAATAGCCATTTTCATGAATTACACCGACATCACCTTTATTCTTGAGTTGGGGAGATACGACACTCTCTTACTTGACAGAGATGGTATCATCAATGAATATCGTCCTAATGACTACGTGAAAAAATGGGATGAATTTGCTTTCATCCCTGCATTTTTAGAAGTCATCCCTCAATGGAGCAAATTAGTAAAACACATTGTGATTATTACCAACCAACGAGGCATTTCCAAAGGATTATTCACAGAAGAGGATCTTCAGGAAATTCATGACAAGATGGTGAAACAGATTGAAAAAGTAGGCGGCCGCATCGACAAAATCTACCATTGCACAGCATTAGACAATAAAGATCCAAACAGGAAGCCACAGACTGGCATGTTTCAACAGATGTTAAAAGACTTTCCAGAGACAGATGTCAATCGATGTCTGATGGTAGGAGATATGATGTCGGATATGCAATTTGCCTGTAACTGTGGAATAGCAGGTATTCTGATTAACGAGAAACCAACGACTTAATAGTCTCCGTCATCCTCGACCACGCATATTTTTTCTTCTCCAGTTTTACATTTTCCACGAAAGAAGACTCTCTGTTGTTATCGTAAAAATCGCACAACGCATCCGTCACAGCCTTAGCGTTAGGTTCCACAACATAGCCCACCTCTTCATGAGGAACAATCTCTGCCAAACCTCCGACACGCGTCACCAACATCGGCTTTTCAAAATGGTAGGCGATTTGCGTCACACCGCTCTGAGTAGCCGATTTATAAGGTTGTACCACCATATCCGCTGCGGCAAAATAGGTTGAGACCTGACTATCTGGAATAAAATCATTGTGCCAGATAACACTATCACCGATGCCCAGTTTCTTCTCCAATTCAAAATATTTCTCTGAATTATTATAGAATTCGCCAGCAACGATTAACTTCACATTTTTCTGACGCATTCTTTCATCCGTCATTGCCTCCAACAAGATATCCAATCCCTTGTAATCACGAATAAAACCAAAGAATAAGATATAGGATATAGAGGGATCTAGATTTAATTCTTTCAAAGCATCTTCTCTACTCCTCTTCTCACCAAAATTATCATATAAAGGATGAGCACAAAAAGCACGAGGTTTACGCTCATCAAACAAGTTCAAATCAGAGAGTACAGATTTAGACATAGCCACAAAACCATCCACAGAACCAACAAAATAGTTTGACAGCAAACGGTCTGCCAATCGTTTCTCATGAGGAATGATGTTGTCCAATATAGAGATTACGCGTGTTTTTCCATTACGACGTGCCAAACGAGCGATTGTACCAAAACATGGAGCCATAAAGGGAAGCCAATATTTGATAATCAGTAAATCTGGGGCATCCTTCGCAATCTTACGACCCACTTTCCACCAATTAAAAGGATTCACAGAATTAACACTACGTTCTATACATAAATCATTCGGAGTTGGCTCTGATGAATACTGCGTTTTCCCAGGAAATAAAAAGTTAGGATACTGCATCGTGAACGTTTCAATTTTCACTTCATCACCCTCTGTTTGGAACTCTTTAGTCAATCGTTCATTAAATGCCGCCAATCCACCTCTATAAGGATAAGCTGTTCCTACAATCGTTATCTTCATGATTACCTAACTGACAATTATAATACTATCTACAAGAAATACCTTGCGGTTCTGGTTTTACAAATTTTGGGAAGATATATTTAGCTATAAAATAGCCAATTAAAGCACCGATAATATCAGCTAACCAATCACTCCATTCACCAGAGCGAGGAGGAAAGAAATTCTCCTGTAATAGTTCAATGACTCCTCCATATAAAATAGGGAAAACAATACTCCATGCAACCATTTTCTTTTCTCGGAACAAATAACGCTGACGATAAAGTTCATAACATATAATCAGAGACAATACCACATAAGCCCCTCCATGCATAACCTTATCTTTCAGATCAAAATCTGGCAACTTAAAATCCGGAACATCTGGCACAATGCTCATATAAAAAACGAACAAAGAATAAAGTACGGACATACCATACACGCGAAAGAAACGTAGCATATTTATCGATTTAATCGTTTACTGTTTTTTATTTATAAAATCATACCCGACCGTCTTATGAACGGCGGAAGAATCTTGACACAAAGGAATGGGAAAAACTCAATACAATTCATCACAAAAGACAATTTCGTATTCCTCTTCAGGAAAGGGTTTTCTCTGAAATTTGGAATCTTTTCCTCTATTTCCAGCAATATTTCCTTTAATGTGCTCTTATTCGGTTTCAATGAATTATATAGATAACTAAACACTGAGGTCAAATACCCTTTTTTTATGTAGATATAATCGACCTCATCTTTATATAAATCATAAACACCTCGTTGTTTAGCAAAATCCAATAACTTGCTAAAGGTTGAGAGCCTCTTCTTATACTTATCACTCACTTTCGAAGTACACACTGAACCTGGGCGTATCAAATAGTGATAGAAAGGTTTATCCACACTAGCAACAGACTCTGCCAATATCAAGCTACAGAATACAAAAAAGCTATCATCCGCCGAGCGATCCTCAGGGAAACGAATTTGTTGTTTCTCCACATAGTCTCGTCTATATATGAATGTCCAAAAAAGAGAAACATAGTTTTGCAGAAAATAGCTTTTCTTTTCCTTTGAAAATTCGCCATTCCCCACAATCGGATTTTTTAAGATCTCAGTCGAACGTCCATCCTCATAATCCTTAAAGGCATGACAATAACATAAATCAACGCCATCCTGAGACTTCGCTGCATTATATAATTCCTCAAACATAGTTGGTTCAATCGTATCATCACTATCAACGAAACCAATATATTCACCTGTCGCAAATTGGAAAGCATAATTCCGAGCCATTCCCGCACCCAAGTTATGTTCAGGCTTAACAAACTTAAACTGGTCTTTCCGTGCGTGATTCTCTATTTTCCTTTTCACTCTCTCTATGCTATCATCTGGACCATGATCATCTACGAATATAAATTCCATCTCCTGCAATGTCTGCATTAACAGGGAATCTACACACTTCTCAATGTAGAGAGCAACACCATAAACGGGAAGTATAACTGAAACCTTTACCATTTCTTCATTTTTGTTTCCACAAAAGTATAAAATTTCCAAACAAGTCAAATAAAAAAGCGCCAATGCCCATGTGTTTTTCTTCCAAAAATTATAGTTTTTAACTACCTTTGCAAAGTTTTATAATACATAAATTCAAACATAATGAAAACTGTTGTTAGTGGCATCCGTTCAACTGGGAACCTACATCTTGGCAATTACTACGGAGCCTTAAAAAATTTCATACGCATGCAGGAGAACAATCGTTGTTTCTTCTTCATAGCTGACTACCACTCTTTAACGACTCATCCAGATCCGAACATTCTTTACCCAAATGTAAAGAGTGTGTTGACTGAATATTTGGCATGTGGGTTGGATCCTGAGAAATCAGCAATCTTCATTCAAAGTGATGTGCCCGAGGTTGTAGAACTTTACTTGATGCTTAATATGCATGCATATCTTGGAGAGCTAACCAAGACTGTGTCTTTCAAAGACAAGGCAAGAAAGCAACCTGAAAACGTAAATGCAGGTCTTCTCACCTACCCTACATTGATGGCTGCCGACATTCTTATTCACAATGCAGATCAAGTGCCTGTGGGGAAAGATCAACTGCAACACTTGGAGATGACGCGTAATTTTGCTAAACGATTCAATAATTTCTATAAAGTAGATTATTTCAAGGAACCCGTTGCTTACAATGACGGAACAGAACCTATCAAAATTCCAGGCCTAGATGGTAGTGGAAAGATGGGTAAATCAGAAGGCAATTGCATCTATTTAGCTGATGATGCTAAGACCATTGAAAAGAAAGTAAAAAAAGCGTTGACTGACCAAGGTCCGACAGAAATGAATCAGGTAAAACCTGACTACATAGAAAACTTGTTCACCATCATGAAGGTGGTATCAACGCCAGACACAGTTGCTTACTTTGATGAGCAATGGAACAAATGTGAGATCCGTTACGGAGACCTCAAGAAGCAACTGGCTGCAGACATCATTGCCGCAACAGAGCCTATCAGAGAGCGCATCGCTTATATTGATGCACATCCTGAGATCCTACACAATGCAGTAACTCGCGGAAAAGAATTGGCTAGAGAAAGTGCATCAAAGACAATTAAGGATGTAAGAGAAATCATGGGATTTAAGAGTTTCTAAAACCACACATTAGTTCAGAATAAAACACAAAGAGGGTGTGCCAAAATTCAATTATGACACACCCTCATTAATTTTCTGAGAGTTCAATCCAGAAATAACGTTACAAAAAAAGATTGTTGCAGAACTAGCCTGCAACAATCTTTTTTTATTATTTGGACCCTAATTAAACTAAGTAAAACCTATAACGGTTATTTAGGGCTAAACACTAACTATAAATTACTCCTTAGACTTTTTTACAAGAGACAGGAGTTTATCCTTCATTCCAAAGATTTCTACAATTCCCCAAACTATAGTGATAAATAAAAAAACATACAAAATACCGTATGATATATAAGCTACAGGAAGTGCTTTCTTATAAGTATCCGGATAGAAATAGAATTGTATTGTATGTTTGCCTGCAGGTACATTAAGAGCACGTAATAAATAATTTACCCTAAAATGATCAACCGAAGCGCCATCAATAGAAGCATGCCATCCATACGGATAATAGATTTCAGAGAATACCACAGTTCCATCTTTTGTCGAATTTGATTCATATACAAGTTTATTCGGATCATAAGAGAGAAGACGTATCTCGGCAAGACTATCATTTCCGAAATTCTTTTCTTCCACAAATGAGCTAAACTTAGCATCTAAAACAGCCGTTTTTCTGACATCAATCGTATTCAGTGCATCTGATTCTTCGTTTGGTGTATTAACGACTACTAATGAATCGACAAACCAAGCATTACCCATAGCGCCTTGATTATATTGAACAACAGGTTGTCCATCAGGGCCTTTCGTCACTATGTATTTTGTGTTTAACATATTTAACACCGACATATTAAACTTAGAAATATGCTCCTCTATTAAATCTTGGTAGCGACGTAACTTAGCTGCATGGTATCCTCCGATTGATTTAAAATAATACGATGTGCGAGCATCATTAAACGTATTGGTCGTTAAATTTAGCAAACGATAATTAGGATCTTTATCAGACGCTAACAACTGTTCTTCCCATGGTAATTTTTTAAAATAATCATTATCCTGTTTAGCTGACACGAAAGACTTTTCATTGAAATAGCGTTTGTCAACGAACCACATATCAAACAAGATCAAAACACCAAGCACACTAACAAATGCGATTTTGCCAATTTTCTTTTTAACAAAAAGGAATAATGTTATGGCAGACAATGCTATAAAGCAGAAAGATCTCAAAGCATCTCCCTTAAGCATTGAGGAACGATCTTCCAAAATTGATTCATAAAACCAGCTTGGTTGTTGTGCAAATATGCCTTGATCATTCGGGCTTGTAAAATCGAACAATAGGTTTCCTAACAAATAGAAGAATAGGCACAAACCACCCACGATCCCGAATGATATTTTAATTTTCTTCTCCAAATCCTTCATATCAACTTTTCCTTCCGATATGTCCCTTAATGCAAGGAAAGCTAACAACGGCATTGTTATTTCTGCAACAACCAGAATGGATGATACCGCACGGAACTTATTATACATAGGGAAATAATTGAAAAAGAACTCTGTGAGAGGCATAAAATTGCTTCCCCAAGACAATAAGACGGAGAAAACAGTCGCCACCAACAAAGCCCATTTATAAGGTCCTTTCACTATAAATAATCCTAACACGAATAAGAAACAGACTATTGCACCCATATATACAGGTCCGGATGTAAATGGTTGTGTTCCCCAATAAGTTGGCAATTGCTCACAATACATAGCAGCCTGTTTCGCAGGTATATGATTATCTATCAAAGTACGATACGTATCAGATTTTTTATCCAATGAATATCCAGATGCATTCCCTTTGAACCCTGGGATTAAAAAAGTAAACGATTCATCAATACCATAACTCCAAGCTGTAGCATAATCAATATCCAACCCTGTAGGCTTATCTAAATTATCAGACTCTTTCACTAACTCAGAGTGTCCACCACGCATAGTTTCGGTCAGATATTCTGAATTGATTTTTATATTTGGATATCCCGTTCCTAAACCAACAAGTAAAGAACCGACAAATAATGCACATGCTATTCCAAGATCTTTCCATCGCTTTTCTTTTGCATGAATATATAGCTCAGCGCAAAACAATACCCCAATTAAAAGAAGATAATAATAACTCATCTGAGGATGCATCATGAAACCAAGACAAACATATAACATCGTTAACAATGCACCCAACAAATATCGTTTTTGAAATATTAGATAGAATCCAGCTAAAACTGGAGCCATCATAGCAATACCACAGGCCTTTGTAAAATGTCCAGCAGGAATAATAATATAAAAATACGATGACATCGATATAGCAATAGCCCCCACGATTGACAACATTGTACTAAGACGAAACGATTTTAACAAAATAAAGAAAGACAAGAAATAACAAATCAAGAACATTAAAGTGTCCTTAAATCCTAGTCGCACACAATTAGTCAAGAAACTATAAGCTGGCGTCAATTCTGTTTTACTCGTTGATATCTGGTATGTCGGCATACCACCAAACATAGAATTTGTCCAATATGTGTTACTATCGTTTTTTTCTCCATATTCAACAGCTTCATGAGACATTCCTTTCCAGTTATTATTATCTCCAGCATACAATACCTTTCCACTCAGTACAGGTGATGCATAAATACATGCCAAAGCAATAAAAATCAAAATAGAAACCGCATACGGGATTAACCATTTTAGTCCTTTCTTCGTTAAATTTTCTTTCATCTTAATTATTTTATATTAATACAATTTACAAATTATTTTAATGACTACTGCAAATATGCATTTCAGTGCAGACAACCCCTCAAAAGGGATTGGATAATTCTTCATTATTATGCTACAAGATTCTTTTGATGCAGCCATATTTTTTACCAGTTTACAAGCGTTCAAAAGTCCCTGTTCTCCCCTTTCTCTCATAAACGAAGTATACAAAGTCTTCACACATCCAAGAGCCAACGCTTTCTGCTTCCTACATTCATCCACGTTCGTTTCAGAAGCTATCCTGTACAATTCATTGATAGAGCGATTCACCTTTTCAAATTTCCAATGATCATAGGATTTATTTTGATTTCCTCCGTATTCGATATGGAGATAAAAGGAGTGAGGAACGATAGAAATTTTACCTTTCATATTTACTATCGCACTTAAGACCCTATTATTAAAAAGCGTATCCTCAATTGAATATTGTTTATTATCAACGAAAAGAATGTGATTATTTATAATAAAATCCCTCTGATAAATATTGGGAGTCACATGTGTACTTGCATCTCGTGCTGTTTCCATCAAATATATCTCATCATTCAACGTTGGTAATGCACCATATTTCTGAATCTTCATTCCTAACAAACCTGACACGACCATAAGCGTATCATCATTTGCAGTTTCAATTAGTTTTTCATACATATCCAGCTCATGTAAATCATCATGATCTGAAAATCCGATGTATTTCCCTTTTGCGTTCCGTATACCGACGTTTCTTGACTCTCCAACATGCAAATTGGTTTCATTATAAACGACAACTACCCGTTCATCTCTTTTTGCATACTCTTCAACAACTTCTTTTGAACCATCCGATGGACAATCCAACACACAAATCACTTCAATATCCTTCAATGTTTGATTTAACAATGAATCTAAACATGGCGCAAGATACTTGCCTGCATTATATACTGGAACAATAATAGAAACCTTTACCATATCATTTTATTCTTCAGTTTTAGAATCTATCATGAAACAGAAATTTTCCACGACACGTAATTCTTTATAATTAACATCATATTTTTCTATCAATCGAGAGTACGAATAACAAGGAGCTCCCATTGATGATGCATAAATAGAAACCGCTGATCGACTCGTATAAAAATCGCATTTATATGTATAAAGAATGTTTTCCAAAGAAAAATCAGGAGATATCTCTTCTACTTGCATTTTAAAATACTTCTTTATCATTGCCTCATACGACTTTCTTTTCTCTAAATTCACCTGATTATTAAAATATGGATGAAACTTATAGTATAATATATTATAACCTTTTCTTTCCATATATGATGCCAAATCACGATATACCAGAGACGCAATCGTATTGTCTATGAAGAAAAATAACGGATCGACAGACAAAATCACATCCGGCGTCTTCCCTAATTCACATCTATCATAAACGACATCAATAACCTTTAACGAATCCTGATGCAAAGGGAAACATTTTTGACTAGAGGCTATACATCCTCTAAATTTCGGATGCTCTGAATTAATATACCAGCTCTTAACCGAATAAATACGAGGAAAAAATCTATTCAAGATTAATTTATAAACCCAATACTTCCAACCAACAAAAGTTCGGGGATTATTAGGCAAATAAGACCCCAAGCCATCCTCTATAACATAATAACCACAACAATTATCTTTAGTCACCATCAAGCTACACAGGTCATCATTACAAACCTGCGTGTACCACACAAACGAATCTTCCCCTATGTATGAATCGACAAGCTGATCAAACTGTGCAATATTACGTTGGGTTTTAAAGATATTTAATCCTGCAAAGACACGTCCATTCTTTTGATCAATATTATATTCTGTTCTAATCTGACGAGGAAATTCATCGTCGTATTTTGGAGGAATTCTATAATTACGCACCAAGAATAGAATACAATTGTTTAAATCTAACGATTCCGATTTTATATAGCTTCTGCACAAATAAAACGTAAAGTGACTCGATATTCTAAAGACATATTTCATAATAATGACGTAATAAACTAACGATATCCAATCATTTACTCATTAGAATCCAACAGACCCATCAAATAAGAATCGACAGATTTGTAAACAGCATCAACTCCAACACTATTCAAATGATGACCATCTTCCAACAAAAAATCTGAAATATCCGCATAAGGATTGGCGACTGTCTGTGAATTTGAATTCGCAATGTCTATTATTGCTTCATTGTATTTTGCGACATCAGCTTCTACATTATATGTTATGTCACACATATATTTACCTGGAGGCGCAATTGTAACAAACATACTATTTTTTGTCAATCCAACCAATGTGTTAATTTTTGCTTTAAATTCATCCAGATTACAGTAATGAATTTCCTTTGTCTTCGTTAAAAAATAATGATTTTTCCTTACGAAACACCTTATGATGTTTTGTGAAACTTTTATTGCATTAATCACCTTTAAAAGATTTAAAGGTAAAGCCCTACGTACAGCATCTACAATACCAATCTGAACAATGATTATTTCAGGTTTGATTTCTTCTATATAATTTAATTTCAAATTTCTGGCAGATAAGCCATGTTCACAATAAGTATAAAAAATGAACTTATCCGAATACTTTTGAAGAATCCTATCCACCCAAGTGTTTTCAACTGGAGTACCTTCCCTAGGACACCCCAATGAATCTGCCAATATCAACACTCTTCTTCTCTTTGAAGCCATAAAATCACATTAATCTCAACAATTCCCATTCAAGATTTGTTCATATATAGAAGCACTATATATTTGACTACCAATTGTTTTTAATCTGCTTGACGGACTATCAGAAAGGAAATCCTCCACTTCGCAATAAACACCTGGTTTAAATTCCACATCAAGTGCATCCTCAATTGGAACTTCTTCTATGGCTACACTATTTATCTTTTGAATGGATAACTTCTCCATCGGACGTAAATATAAACGATGCTTATTTGTAAGCAGTTCTACTCCCCATCGGCCTGGAGCATCCCAGTTTGATGCATACGAAAAGAATACATTTTTTTCTGTCAGTCCACTACCAACGAAGACATCGTCATCGCCATTATTTGCTCGTCCAGAATAACTACTCCAACACTTTGGCATACCGGCGAAATAGAACGCTAAATCAATCACATGAGAAGAGTTAGCATACAACCATTTCTCTCGAACAATATCAGGATATCTTGAAAAATCAATCCTTGTTTTCCATTCAGTGAATTCAAACAAAAGACTCTTCAGACCGCCATCTTCTTTTATAATCTCAAGTGCCTTTGCTGTAGAAGCATAATACCGTCTATTATAGGCAACATATACTGCAGCAGACAACTCCTTTACTTTATCGTTCAATGTGGCAATAGAATCAGCAGACAAGCCCAATGGCTTCTCAACCAAGATCTTATTTATTCCAGCATTCAATAGAGACAACGTAACAGCCTCCAAGTTCTCCACATTTACAGCATTAATCGCATGGGAGAATTTCCCTGACGCTTTACTCAGAAAACTTTGCAAATCGCCAGAAACAACATCACAACCTGTTTCTTCTCTGAATTGCTGTGCTGTTTTTTCACTTCTTGTGAAAGTCGAAAACTCAATATTCTGCGCTTTTAAAACCTTAGCATAGGCTTTACCCATATTTCCAGCGCCAACTAATAATACTCTTATGTTATCGGACATAATCTTTCTTTTATTCCTCTTTGTTCAAAATAATCTGTCAGTGGTTCTATAAACGCTTTATGAAGCATAGCTGATTCATCATAAGGCGTAAGTCCACATGTACCATTTAACAATAAGCTCTCAATATACTTCTCTGTTAGTTCACTTTGATACAGCACTTTGAATTTTTCACAGGTCATAGAGCCTCCACTAATACGATAAACGAAACTCTCTGTTTCCTTTATCACTATCTTCACATCATCTGAATCAATAAACAACATATTGCCTCCCTCATTTTGCTTATCAGCCGTGATAGCAAAACTGCTACAATTACCAATGGATCCTTTGATTGTCCCAGTTATCTCCTTGTAGCCAGCTCTTTTACTATCAATTATCTCATCATCAAGAGACGATATGTCTATCTTTATTGGTGAATGACCGCCCAAGAAAGAAAGAAGATCCAAATAATGAATGAAATTACATGCCAATCCCCAGTTTCCTCCATGAAGATAAAAAGAAAATTTCTTATCCTTCAGAGTCTTTTTCAACTCAGCATATATTGGATAATATCTTCGTGGGCAATTCACAAATGTTGTGATCTTTTTTGCTTCTAATACGTTTTGTATATAATCATAATCTGCAAATGACTGAAACAACACCTTTTCAAGGATCAGATATTTCACCTCAGAAACAGCGAGCAAATCTTCTATCAATTTCCTACGTCCAGAAGAACTAGATGCAATCACTACCACATCCAGCTTTTTCGGAAGGTTACTCAATTCAGTCACATACGAAACAGAAGTGCCCTGAAAAGCCGGGCTTCCTGCTAATAATTCTTTTGCAAGTGTAAAGACATCTTGGTTGATATCATACACATAAATATTTAATGCTTGTTGGGTTTTTACTGCGGACTGAAGATGTCTTCTTCCCAAATTACCACACCCCAATATCGCTATATTTTTCATATCTATTATTTAATATTCGATTATTACAGTAATCAACACTTCATTCTATCTTTCCCAAATCATAAAAAGTTTTCACTTCGTCTTTTTCTTTTGACAATCTTTCTATAGTCTTCTTCAATGTAGTATAATACCTAAATGCAGTATCTATCTGATAATATGGATTTATTGGATCTATCTTATCATAAACCGAAATCACTTTATCTATCGATTTTTTTATAACTGATGTGTCACACTTTACATCTATAACACTATTTCCTCTGACACGACCTTTTTGTCTATCTCCAATATTTATTGTATAAACGCCAAGGCTAGGAGCTTCTATAATACCAGAAGATGAATTACCTATCAGACAGATTGCGTTTTTGACAAGATAATGATACGCATCAGTATGTAGATTTTCATAATATATCGCATTTTTATTTCTCTGGACGAAATCAGCTACCATATTTCGGATTATACCAGAATGGGTATCAGCATTGGTTCCCAAGAAGACAAACTTATATTCACCAATATAGTATTTTATCGAATCCAACAGATTTTTCATTTGTTCAGCAACATCTATATTGGTAAGTGTTTCTGGATGGAATAAGACAACAAAATATTGCTTTTGAGGAAGATTTTTTACTTCATCCGACACATTTGCTTCATTTATAAACAAACAATTCTCAGCTCCTAATGCTCCAAGATTAAAAACACGATCTGGAGACTCGCCTAGTTGAATAATTCTTTTTCTGTATTCCTCTGTTGCAGAGAAATGATATAAACTCATTTTCGTAATTGCATGACGAATAAATTCATCATAATTGCCGAACGTTGCCTCACCTCCATGAATATGAAGAATCGGTATTCGTTGCATAGCAGCAGCCTCTGCCACGGAAAGCATCTCGTAACGATCTCCGAGAATCAACAATAGGTCGTATCTATTCTTTTCGAAAAATTCTGCAAATTTATCAAGCGTAACAGCCATCGTGTGCAAAATTTTTACATTTGAACTAGAATCAAGAGGGACCTCTATCTCTGCCTTCACATTAAATCCATCCTTATAAATCAAGTCAACCTGATGCCCATAAGTATGACTAAGCAAAGCACCTGTTGCAAGAATATCGAGTTCTATTTCAGGATCTTGATTCATTAAAGAAAGGAATCGACGCATGATACCATAATCAGCACGAGAACCTGTCACAAAAGATATTTTACTTACCATACTTCTCTCTCATTAATAGACAAGCGAATTTATAATCCAATTCATCATCAATATCAACAGAATCAATCTTATTCATCTTATAAGCCATTGATCTTAAACCGAAGAAATGTTTCTGTTCCAGATATGCTTGTGGCTTAGCAATAAAAATAGCTCCATTAGGGGAATAATCTTTGTATCCTTGTCTTCGATAGATTGAAAAATCTGTATCAAAATGTTTTAAAGACAAATCATCTTCTATCGGTTTTACCAAAACGCTTGCATGTTCTGCATCCTTGACAGAAACAAGAAAATCAAATTGGGAATAATGATTTTCAAATTGCTCCACAGCTTCTTTTATATGTTTTTCTGTTCGTAATGGAGACGTAGGCTGTAAAAGCATAAAATAATCATACTTTTCTTCTATCCGCATAAGAATGTCTGCTATCACCATGAATGTGGTCGCTTTGTCATCAGAAAGTTCTTTCCCCCGCATCATAACCTCCGCACCATATTGTTTCCCAATTCTAGCATATTCTTCCGAATCAGTTGAAAGAATAACTTTATCAAAACAATCTGACTTTAATGCAGCTTCAATGGAATAAGCAAGCAAAGGCTTTCCACACACATCAATTATGTTTTTATTTTTTAGACCTTTTGAACCACTACGGGCTGGTATTATCGCAATTTTATTCATCTATTGCCTTCTCTACAATATTTAGTAACACTTCATAACCTTTTTCTGACAAATGAAGTCCATCTTTTGTGTATTCACTCCTTAAACGTCCGTAATCATCATTCAATGAACTTGTATCTATCAAGTTCACATTCTGAAGGGATGTTCTAAGCATTTGATTCAATCTGTCAACAACCCCATTACTTCTATCTATACGACCATTTACTTTTATACATTCCAAAAAATAGATTGATGCCTCAGGTTTCCTTTCTTTTATATAATCAATCGTTCTTGAAATACTATCTATCACTTTACGCAGATCTGTTTCATATACAATGTCGTTCGTACCATGCATGACAAGATAAATATCTTCCGAACAACTTAACAATCCTTTTTCAAGAATATCATTGTAATATTCAAAACTAGTAATTCCTGCTATTCCACAATTTCTTGTCTTATGTCCTTTTATTGTATCTATATTCCAAAAATCAATTTGTGAATGTCCAACGAGGCAAATGCCTTCATTATTGTCAGCAAAAAATAGATGTTTTTTTCCTTCAATCCTATTGAGTATTTGTTCCCGCAAAAAAGGTGCATTCAATTCTTTTTTCTTCAAAATCAATGCCTGTTCAAAATCACTTACGTTATTTACGACTGTTCCCTCCATAAGACTCACCTCAAAATAATCAATGGTCTCAGTCTTTTTATCGAAAATAACAAATGTGTTTCTTTCTGTTTTACAGGATCCTCTCAACATGAAAGTTACTTCAAGAGATTTCGAAGCACTCGCTGTCCTATCACATACTACAGGACACAACCTTCCACCACGATAAGATTTCACGGCTCTTAATAAAGTTTTACTCTTTATTAAAGGAGCTCTTCCTGAAACAATTAAAAAATTTATGTTTTTATATTTATCGTAATCTAAAGTATCAGCAACAATAAACCTATTCCCGTAAGAATGTTCAACATTACATTTTATTTCTTCTGAATCTGTAAGAATAATACAAGTTTCAAAAGCACATTTCAAGATCTCTTCCAAAGGGTACTCATATACACATTTCCCCCATAAATTCATGGTGAGATATTCATTGTCTAAATCTTGATCTATCCGACAATCAACAACACCACACCAACCTTTCATAAATATATTATTCTTGATTTTTGAATCTTGAATCTTCAATCAGTTGGTCCTCTGTGAAATCTTTTTCTGCTGTCTTCCCGATTAATTCATACCAGTCCATTGGACTGATTCCATTTCCAGGTCTTTTGCAGGTTATATTCTCTTCTGTAAATAAATCACCTTTCTTTATATCGCATTTTGCCACTATGGATTTACGTGCAACGATTTTATTTTTCTGTTCTGATTCAGTCACAATCTTGGATCCACATCCAAAAATAGTTTCCATACGACGCACATTATCAACAAGCTCTTTTAACTCTGTTGGTGTGGCTGAAGCCTTATGGTCAGGTCCAGGGAAATTTTTATCAAGCGTAAAATGTTTTTCTATCATAGTAATTCCCAATGCACATGCTCCGACAGAAGCTACAGAGCCAACAGAATGGTCAGAAAAACCGATTTCTATATCTGGAAACTTTTCATGTAAATCGGAAATGGCAGAAATATTAACATCCTTATCTGGTGTTGGATACTCAGTATTACAATGAAGTAATACAATCTGATTTCTACTTGTGCCACTTTCTACTAATATTTCGATAGCATTCTTTATCTCCTCAACAGTAGCCATTCCACTAGAAAGAATGATTTTTTTATCTTCACATGAAAGAGATCCTATTCTTTTCAAATAAGGTAAATTAGTAATTTCTCCTGAAGGAATTTTCCAAATAGATTGTCCTGTCGATTCTAAAAAATCAATCGATTGCATATCAAAAGGTGTGGAAAACGAAATAAGTCCCAGAGACTTAGCGTATGAACTCAATTCAAGAAAATCCTCATGAGATAGCTCCAACTTACGGGTCATCTCAAGTTGAGAGTCAGATGTACCCGTTGTAATTTTTTGATAATCCGCCTTAGGGGCATAACGAGAAATAAGAGCTTCTGAATTAAATGTTTGAAATTTCACTGCATCAACTCCACATTTTACGGCCTCTTCTATCATTTTCTTTGCAAGGCACTTATCTCCATTATGATTGCACCCGATTTCTGCTATTATGAAAACTGACTTCATCCTTTATCTACAGATTTTAATTTACGGTTATAAAAATCGATATAGGAACATACGGCATAAACCTATCCTAATTTCGCTCCTTTCTTTATTACCTTTGCTGGAACACCAGCCACCGTTACATCGTCTCCAACATCTTTGGTGACAACGGCACCAGCTCCTATGGTTGACCAGCTTCCTATTGTGCGCTGACCAAGCGTCACAGAACAACTTCCTATAAATGAGCCATCCCCCACTTTCACATCTCCATTAATAACTGAATTGGTGGACAAATTCACATGGGAACCCACCGTACATCCATGTTCCACCAATGCCTTTGTGTTGATAATACAATTATCCCCTACGCTGGACATGCTATTTATCACCGCCATTTTTCCAACAAAACAACCTGTCCCGATATTCGCTCTTGGTGATATTATCGCAGACCTATCAACTATATTTATCAACCGAAGATTGTTCTCCTTTAATTTATCATACCATCGTTTCCTATTTATATTATTCCCAATGGCTATAAAATAAAACATTTTTTCTTTATTAGGAATATCCTCCAACGAATGAGCAATTACAGGAATTCCCAAATGTTCATCTTCAGTCGTGAACTCATCCAGGAAACCCTCAAGCTTATAATTGTAATAATCAATCGAATCAAGCACCGACTTTGCATAACCACCAGCACCAATTAAAACTAAATGCTCCATATATCTAATTTAAAACAAGGATATGCCTATCGTCATCCTTTATCAAAGTATTATCGAGAAAAGTAAAGCTTCGCTTTTGTTAGTCACATCCGACCAACAAAAAGCTACGCAAAATTACTTTTATTAATTCAATTTTCCAAAAAACAAAGGAACAAAAGGATAAGTGATTTTTATAAACAAAACATTGCAGTTTTCCCCTATTTCTGTTTTATTCATCATACTCTGGTTTCCATAAAAACAATCCCTCGGAAGTGACTATCTGTTGTATAAAATCCAGCGATTGTTCTCCCCTATTATATAGCGTCATATAGATATCATCATCACTAACATAAATCATCATATCCCAAGATGGAAGTAAGACGTACAAAGGCACTCTTTCCAGTATCCATTTCTCCAACAACTCAGGTGCAGGATTGGAAACCCACCCTTCAGAGACATGAAAGACATCAATATCCTCATAGCAATTGATCTTCAATAACACATTGATGAACTTCCATAATATAGGTTTTACCTGGGAGTCATTTCTATAATATTTCTCTATACGGAAATATTGTCCTTTACTATTAGCAGGGACCTGTTTAGGTAATACATCTATCACCCATGCTGACTCCATCAAATATGCTTCTATTATATTGTTATCATCCATCGTATATTATTCAATAAGGAAATTCAACTTAAATCACGCCTGCGAATTTAAACATTTTTTATTACTGTTCGCTATAGCTCTAAGAGTTAATGAACTGCAAAACGGCAACGATGACTTACGTCATCGAGTGTTTTAAGAAACAAAAAATCCCCTGATCCTTTTTATCTATGGATAGGGGATTTCACCATATGTCAATCTTTCTTACTTCTTATATTCAGTCATGGGATATTTAGATTGATTTTCATGTATATGCGGATGATTATGTTCCCCATGAGGGTGTCTCATCTCATGATACACCACACCACGCATTTTCAGCAACTCGACCTGTCCTGCCAGATCCGATTTTTCAAATGTAGCCCATTTGGCTTCCATCTCAGCTCTTTTGGCAGCCTGTATGGAATCTCTGCGATCAATGTTCCGTTTCGCATTTGCGACCCACTCCTTCTTCTCTTGCTCAGACAACTGGTCAAACTTTGCCCATGCCTCATTCACCTTCGCTTCACGTTCTTTATGTCTCTTCTCTATTTCCGCGCGACGTGCTTCTCGTTCTTCCTTGCTTAGCTTCGAATGTTGCTGACCATCAGCCTTGCCATCTTCTTGATGATATCTCGTATTCTCTCCCTCTGAATCATTGTGAGAACAAGCACAGAAGGAACCTGCCATAAATGCTATTGACAAAATAAAAATCAGTTTTTTCATCTTCTTCTACCTTTTCCTGTTATTTTATTACTCGCCTTTCAATATATATTTCTTTCCATCTTGAACTACAACGCCTTTGTAATCCTTTGTCACATAAATCATGCGACCTAAAATATCATACACTGGTCGATCGTAATCCAATCCTTTATCTCCTTCCTCAACATCTGCTACTCCTGTTTCCTCATAGCCAGCATAACCCGCTGGAAGAATTCTGAAATTTCCTTCTACATCCTCATCCGTTTCCAACACCAGAACACGTCCATATTTAAATCCATATTCCTCGTTTTCAAACTTGGCAAATTCCA
>JBGUIU010000160.1:0-2791 GCA_045113275.1 Paludibacteraceae bacterium | reverse complement strand
TTTATTGTAATTTGTACAAAATTTTATGTTTTAAGTAACTTTTTGTAATTATTTTGTTTGTTTTGCTTTCTTTTTGTTTATATTTGCACCACAAAAATAACAATTCAAAAAATTAAACATATGAAAAAGCGTTGGATTATTTTTATGTTATGCATGGTACTCATAGTACTCATCGCATGGTTTATTCCTAGTCAGCCCGAAATATGGACTTTAAGCGACAACGTTAGCAAAACAGACATTGCCTGGATGTTAACGGCAACAATCTTTGTTCTCATGATGACCCCAGGTCTCTCCTTCTTTTATGGCGGTATGGTGCGAAAGAAGAATATCATTTCAACCATCTTGCAAAGTATCATCGCAATGGGTATCATCAGTGTTGTTTGGGTCATTTGTGGTTTCAGCCTCTCTTTTGGTGAAGACATCTTAGGAATCATCGGAAATCCAACTACTTATTTCTTTATGGAAAATGTTGGAGGTCAGTCCACCGATACTCTTTCTCAGGAACTCGGACTTACCATTCCTCTAGCTTTATATGCTCTCTTTCAGATGAAATTTGCCATCATCACGCCTTCACTTACTACCGGTTCGTTTGCTGAACGTGTTCATTTCTCCGGCTACCTCGTATTCATGGTTCTATTCTGTATCTTTATATATTGTCCGTTAGCACACTGTACATGGCATCCCGATGGATTATTCAACCAGATGCATGTAAAAGATTTCGCTGGCGGTATTGTTGTTCACGCCTCTTCCGGTATTGCTGCTCTTATCGGTGCCATCTATCTAGGAAGAAGACGCAACCAAGCAACAGACCCTGCCAATATACCATACGTGGTATTAGGTGCCGTTTTACTATGGTTAGGATGGTTCGGTTTCAATGCAGGGTCAAGTCTTTCTGCCGATAGTGTTGCCGTAAAAGCCTTCTTGAACACCAACACGGCAGCTGCCACTGCAATGATCACTTGGATCTTCTTCGACTGTGTTAGAGGTAGAAAGCCTTCTGCCATGGGTGCTTCTATCGGAAGTGTCGTGGGACTCGTTGCTATCACTCCTTCTGCAGGATGGGTTAGCACAAGCGAAAGTATTGTCATCGCCTTCATCACCACTATAATATGCAACATGGCATGTTACATCAAGAACAAGAAAACAGCTATCGACGATGCTTTGGATGTATTTCCAACTCACGGATTAGGAGGAATCGTTGGTACGTTACTCACAGGTATTTTCGTTTATAAATATGAACCTGAATTGGCTGAAGAAGGTGTCACACATTTTCAATTCTTCATCAATCACCTAATAGCCATTGCAATTGTATTTGCCTACACTGCATCAATGTCATACGCTCTATTCTGGATCACTAACAAGATGATCACAATCAGAGTATCTGAAGAAAGCGAGAAAATCGGTCTTGACATGAGTCAACACAACGAACATTATGGCAGACTAAGAGAAATCGCTGAATACGATGACAGAACATTCAAACCACACGACGAATAACAAGTCTTAACGATACATTTTGCATCTCATTAGTTGGTAGAGAGTCGAAAAGGAGTTCGCCCCTTTTCACTCTCTACTTTTGCTTCTATTTACAATCGCCACACCCACAAACACGAGAAGAGCTGCGACTACCTTTTTCCATGTCAGCACATCCATTCCCAGATAGATACTCAGGCAAGAGGCAACAATCGGCTGAACATACGAATACATACTCACCAACGTGGGACGCAACTGCTTTTGGGCATAAGAGACCAACAAATAAGCCACAAACGTTGCAAAGAACACTACACCCGATACAAGCAATATGATCTTCCAAGAAAAATCCGAATAAGAAAGGGAGAACAACTCTACCGAATCCAATGGCAAGGCAATCATGGCAGAAAATGTAAACATCCATTTCATAAACGTCACCACACTGTACTTCACAATAACAGGTCTAAATATTCCCAAATACAAAGAGAAAAACAGTGCATTCAAGACAATCAAAAAGATTCCTAACAACGAGGAGGAAGCAACACCATTGGAGGCAAACACCGAATTATAAATCAGATACAACACGCCACAAAAACTAAGGACAACACCCGTAACCTTCTTAACTGTAATCGGTTCCTTAATAAATATTGCAGCAACAAACATTGTAAAGATAGGTGTCAGGGATGCCACCACAGCCGTATCCATCGGTGTTGTCATCTTTATGGCTACCAGAAACGACATCTGTGTCAAGAACAAGCCCAACATAGAGGCCCCAAAGATTTTCATCAGGTCCTTTTTCTCTACTTTTTCTCTTTTCCCTATCGAAACGATCCAAAATAAGACGGCTGCGCCTAAGGATCTGAAACAGAAGAGTGACAACGGAGGCACCAGTCCAGAAATGGATATCTCGCGACAGGCCACAATATTAAAGCCAAAGATCAAATAACAGCAAAAGCCTGCCAGATGACCTAACAATGATTTATTTTGTACGGGAGTCATGATTCTATTCGTTTAAAAAACTAAAAAAGCGCTGAAATCGTTTTTTGATTTCAGCGCTTGGTGATCGAGGAGGGATTCGAACCCTCGACCCACAGCTTAGAAGGCTGTTGCTCTATCCAGCTGAGCTACCCGACCATCCTTTTTTGCGGTTGCAAAGATAAATACTTTTTTTCTTTTATTCAAATACTTGCTCGTTTTTTTTCCATAACCTTCAAGCACACACAATCTATATCAACATTCAGCGCAGGTCTGTCTATTCAACAAACCTGCGCTGACAATTATCTGTAACTCCGTTTCTCGGAATTATTTCACAAGCACGGTACGT
>JBGUIU010000159.1:0-5483 GCA_045113275.1 Paludibacteraceae bacterium | reverse complement strand
GGATTCTCCGCTGAAGGTTCCCGTCACAGTCAGATCCTTGGCTGGCATTGTCACAGGCATCTTGCTCCAGCCGCTGAACGTTGAGCCCTCCTTCTTTGGTGCTTTTGCGGCTACAATGGTGTCGCCGTAAGCCAGTGTATCCACCTGGTAAACCTTTCCATCCACCTTGTAGGTGATGATGTAGTTGTTGACCTCGAACGTACCTGTCACTGTCAGATTCTTTGCCGGCATCGTATCTGGCAAGTTTTTCCATCCGCTAAAGGTGTAACCCTCCTTCTTCGGTTCTCTCGCAGGTGTGATGTTGGCGCCTGAGGTTATTGTGTCACGTTGATATACCTCGCCATCCACCTTGTAGGTGAGCACATAAGCCTTTTTACTGAAGGAACCTATCACTGTCAGGTTCTTAGCTGGCATCGTTGTTGGCAACTCGCTCCAACCGTCAAATACCATATTTTCCTGCTTTGGATCTTTTGGCGTCACAATGGTGTCGCCGTATGCTACTGTATCCACTTGGTAAACTTTACCGTTCACCTTGTAGGTGATAGTATAGTTATTTACAACGAATATAGCGCTCACAGAAACATTGCCGGCAGGCATTGACTCTTGCAGATTGTCCCATCCGACAAAGGTGTAACCCTCTTTCTTAGGAGTAGGCATGTCTGTGATGGCATCTCCGCAAGCCACGGTGTCTTTCTGATATACTTTGCCATCCACCTTGTAGGTGATGATGTAGTTCTTCGCCTTAAACTCAGCAGTGATTGCAGTATCAGCCGTCATGGCAAATGTGCGTGGATTCTTTTTCACATTGTCGCTCCATTGAACAAACTCGTAGCCCTTGCAAGGAACTGCTTTAATGGTTGCAGACGCACTGTCCTCGTACCAATAAGCGCCCTCTGCGTCGATTCCCACATGTCCGCTCACCTCCACTGTGCTGCTGTCGCTGTTTTCAACAGAGACATTGAGAAGTTTGCAGTTGTAGATTACTGTATTCACTTTATAATCCCAACCTCGATTATATACTTTTCCTGTAGGGACAGTTGTCCATCTGCAACATACGGTATCTACTCCACGGAAAACATCTGCCCCCATGGAGTCCACAGAATTAGGCAACAATACTTTCTTAATATTTGCACCAAAGAAAGCACTTGATCCTATGTATTTAATCTTATTGCTTAAAGTTAAATTCTGAAGACCAGTAACTCGGAACGCTTTATCGTCGATTTTCTCAACATTGTTCAGATCCACCGATTTCAATTTTAGATTTTTTGAGAATGCATACATATCTATCACTTTCACCGTTTCTGGAATAACGACAGCACTGTCAGTACCAAAATAGTAAGAGACTTCAGTTCGCGATGTATCGGTAAAGATGAACTTAAGGTCATAATCAACATCTCCATTCAATGTTTTTGCACCCCATGGAGCGCCTTCGGCATCACCTGCATAAGCCACATTCCTTACACTCGTGAACGCAGAATCACCAATAAAAGAAACAGACGATGGAACCTCAAGATTTAATATGGGCTTATCATAGAATGCTTTTTTCCCAATCTTTGTCACACTTTCAGGGATAACTACTGATTTCAAACCATATTTCTTGATGAATCCCTCTTTCATGATGCTAGTCACAGTATAGTCCGTACCGTTGATTTGTACCTTTTCAGGAATCACGATTGTATCCCCAGCCAAATCGGCATATCCGACACTCGCTTCATGTTTTCCTTTGCTCGTAATAATATACTTCAAACCGTCTATGTAGAATGTATCGACTTTAGCCATTGTGAAGTATCCTGGATTCTCCTCGCCACCATCGATACGAGCATAATAAGCGTAAATCATTTTTGATGTCCATGTTGTACCAGCACCTCCGACTAGATTAGGGCAATTCTCAAATACCCTATTATTTTTCACCAAATCAGCAGACCATTGGTTTCCTACATAGATTGTTTCCAAATTTGGACAATTGTAAAACATGTTTTCCATATTGGTCACACCCCTCGTATCAAAATTTGCAAGATTGATTGTCTTGAGAGAGTCACAGTCTGCAAACATACAAAACGTTTTTCTCAATAATGGTGTATTGAAATGGCTCAAATCTATAGTTTTCAAGTGACTGTTTGCAAACATCAACCCCATGTCTATAACAGAGTCTGTTACCAAGTATTCTAATCCTTCAATTGAATAAAGAGTACCAAAGCTAAATAGACTATTTAGTGTCTTAGGTCTATAATTTACCACGGATGAGTCAATACTAATAGCCTTGACATTTTTTTCAGACAAACTTTCCGATCCTTTTTTCCATACACATTTAATTTCGGAACCATTTATATAATACCCATTCATAGACCGTTTGTATGCATTTTCAGGAGCTATACCATAATACATGCCAACTTTACCACCTTCATAATACAAAGCATACAGTTCTGGGAATGGATCCAACGCTTTATGAGAAGAGAGGAGACCTGGGTGATCAAAACCTCCGTCCACTCTGGCCAACTCATTATCAGATAATAGTCTTCTAGCAGTGCCCGTTGTACCCAAATCACCGACTAGGCGAGTATTAGAATCAAAAATCCATTGTTTACCTTTTAGAGCATTTGTTGACCAATGGTCACCAACATATATTGTGCTCAAATTTTCGCAAACAAACATTTCACTCATGTCAGTTACATTTCGAGTGTCGAAATTGCTCAAATCCAATTGTTTAATTTCACGGCACAAATTAAACATTCCACACATGTCAGTTACATTTCGAGTGTCGAAACTGCTCAAATCCAATTGTTCAAAATTACAACCCATAAACATCTGACGCATGCTTGTAACGTTCTCGGTATTGAACCGAGACAAATCCCATTGTATCTTTTTACCTTCATACTTATTATATGTAGACATAAAATAAAACATGTTATCCATCTTAGTAACGTTCCTTGTGTTGAATTTCAAGTCTAACTCTTCTATTGCGAAACATTCATAGAACATGTAGCTCATGTCTGTCACAGAATCCGTATTAAGGTATTGCAATCCCTTGATAACATGAGCAGGGCTTCCTCTAAACATATTTTTTGTGGTTTTCAATGGATATTCATAAAAAGAAGGATCCACCTCAATATAAGCCACAAATAGATGGAAACTGTCTTTGTCATTTATCCACCAATTTTCACCATCGCAAATAATCGGAAATGCATCCTCTGTGTCAGGTATGCCGTATTTGATAATAAGTGTATCTGGCCCCCAATAATAGGTAGTGTCATAGATATCAGAACGAGTACGGTCGAAACTAGTGCCTCTTTTCCCCACCGCATATGGTATTCCCTTATAATATGTCATGTATCCTGGGTTGCTAGGGCCTTCATCAATATGGGCATATTTAGGAGAATTCCTAGTTGAAGACCATTGGGTACCGACGCCACCGACAAGATTACGACAATCATAAAACGCTTCTGTATTCTCAAATTCCCATTTTGATAGTGACAAAGACCAACCATCTCCAACATAGATAGTGCGCAATTGGGAACAACCAGTAAACATATTATCAATAGATTCCACACTTCGAGTATCAAAAGTATGAAGATCAAGTGTTTCTAGTTGAGAACAAGAAGCAAACATTAATTCCAAGCTTCGGACAGAATCAGTCACTAAGTTTTCTAATCCAACTAATGATTGCATTTTACCGAAATCTGCGAAAAATGCATATAACGTCTTTATCGAACACTTCTTTACGGATGGATCTATTACAACGTTTTTCACTTTTCTACGCACTGTCTTTCCATCGCCATTTATCCACGTAAGATTTCGACTGGATAATTTATAAGCATCCTGAGATGTTATTCCATAATAGATGGTAAATGTAGAATCCTTCAGATCTCCATATATTTCCGAGAAAACCTTTGGATTATGTGAAGAGAAAAGTCCAGGATTTTCAAGTCCTCCATCCACACGAGCCAACTCATAGTCAGGGAAAGTAAACAATGCACTCTTTGAGGTACCCGCACTTCCACATATACTTAGTTTGCCAATATTACCAAGCAGACCAAAAATTCCAGGATTTGCAAAATCCTCCTGTCTCCCAGTCCCTTTTGGTAACGACTCTACAGACCAATTGTCTCCAACATAAACCGTATTTAAGCTATCACAAGCTAACATCGAAGTCATATTTTCGACTTTTCTTGTGTCGAAGTCACTCAAGTCAAGCATTTTCAAACGCCGACAACCCGAAA
Source organism: Paludibacteraceae bacterium (assembly GCA_045113275.1). Lineage (GTDB taxonomy): Bacteria > Bacteroidota > Bacteroidia > Bacteroidales > Paludibacteraceae > UBA1181. The sequence goes on along the minus strand of JBGUIU010000159.1, from coordinate 1,266 downwards.
ACATTCCCGACATATCCGTCACAGAATCTATATTAAGATACTTAAATCCTTCAAAATATCTGACAGAAGTAAAATTAGCAAATAGATTGGCTGTTGTCTTCAAAGGATACTCCTTCATCGAAGGGTCAATTTTTACCGTTTCCGAATAGGCAAAGAAACTATCCACATCATTTACCCACCATGTCTTGCCATCACAATTAAGCTCGAAAGAATTAGCATTGCCCGACACTGGCAAATAGCCATATTTGATTTCAAGCGTATCGAATCCCAAAAGAACCTTGTTCATTCTATGTGTATTTTTTGAATATGTACCCACTGCATAAGGCACTTTTTTTAGTTCTCCATTGAATGTCAGATAACCAGGATTTTCTGCACCTCCATCAACATGGGCGTAAGCATGGTTTACATATAAAGTATCATATACAGTTCCTTCTCCACCAACAAGTTGTTTGCACATATTGAACATTTTACGCCCCGTCATCTCAGGATTCACGAGCCACTTCGATCCTACCAAAATCCTCTTCAATTTTTTATCCCCATCAAACATATTCCCCATTTCTGTTACATTCCTCACATCAAAAAAGGATAAATCAAGTTCTTCAAGAGATGTACATCTCGCAAACATACTAGCCATAGACGTCACAGACGAAGTGTTAAAACTTCCCAACTCAATATGTTTCAAACTTTTACAAGCATAAAACATTACGCTCATATTCTTGACGGAACTCGTATTGAAACTACGCAAATCAAGCGATTCGATGTTTTCGCACTTCGCAAACATATTCGACATGGTTGTCACCGAATCAGTCACAAGATTCTCCAATCCTTCAATATTCCTCACCAATGGGAAATGTCCACTAAAAAACCGCAACAGACTTTTGGGTCTGTACGACTTAAATGATTTGTTGAACACAACCTTAGTTGTTTTGCTTTGATCCTCTTCCGACCATGCACTAGTCGTCACAATCAATGCGTTTTCTGGCGCCTCTCCATAATACAACTCACATACCGAATCTTTTTCGTTAATAAGTGCATATGGCTGCATTTCCGCCTGCATGGTCATGCTGAACAACAAGCATAAACATGCTCCGATACATCGTAAATGTTTACTCATACGAAATGTGTTATTTAGTTTTTATAATTAATTTCTTAAATTTCAATCGTCTGAACTTTTTCCTATCAGCGCAGGTCTGTCTATTCAACAAACCTGCGCTGACAATTATCTGTAACTCCGTTTCTCGGAATTATTTCACAAGCACGGTACGT
>JBGUIU010000158.1:0-2744 GCA_045113275.1 Paludibacteraceae bacterium | reverse complement strand
GCCATACTTTAAATCCTTTCTTTTAAATGGTTAATAAATTGATTGTTAATAAATTGTTTTACTTTTTTACTTTTTTACCTTTTTACTTTTATCTGCGTTCTGCCTAGGAAACACGTGCCTCGCGCGCAGACATTTTTTGTTGCTCAGGCAGGCCGCAAATTTTGTCTTTTTTCATTGACAATGCAAAGGTACGAATCTTTCATTGCGGTTCACGAATACTTCGCCAGATATTTTACATCCTTGCATCATGAGCTTGAACATTGGGCGGGTGGTCATTATGGTCAAGGTCAAAATGGTCAAAATTGAAAACGGATGTTGTCAAAACCGCCACTATAATATAAATATTTTATTTATATATAGTGAGCAATGACCGCGTTTCCGAAATCGATTTTGACCAAAATGACCATGACCAAATGACCACAAGCATTCTATTAATAATGTGTAAAAATGCGCCCTATTGTGTATATTCTCAAAGATTATTCGTATCTTTGCCTGCGATTATGTGGGACGACAAAGTGTCTGACACCTTGTAAGTATGATTGAAGAACCGCTTTACGAATACGACTACATCGGAGAAAAGGATGGTTTGACGCTCAACGTGGAAAGCGTTCCTTGGCGGGGTATTGCAGTTGAATTAGAAGAACTGCACTATCTGCAGGGCGCTCAGTTCGTAAAGCAACTGAAGCAAATTACCTATTATGGTGATTTTCACCCCATAGAAAGCGAGACTGATATCTTCAGCGCTGGTGGTGAGCGAAGTGAGGATTACACCAATTTGCTGAATGCAGCCCGAAAAGCGGTTGAACATGGGTATAAGGTCTTTATCCTTCCAAATCCGAAAGGTATTAGGACGGCTGATTTCATCTTTGAGCGTAGGGGTGTTTATAAGATGTTTGATCTGAAAACCATAAGTGGAAAAACATCGGCCAGCAGCCGTTTATTAGAGTCCATTGGCCAGACGAATCATGTTGTGCTGAATATGGTAGCAAACTATAACCCACGATTGCTTGCCAAAGATGTACAATTCTATTTCGAAACTAACAAGGAAGCCAGAGAAGTACTGATTATTAAGGGGAATAAATTCCTTTCGGTCTCAAGACAGTTTGTTGAGGGCAAGGATTACATTAAGATGTTTATAAAAAGATACTTAAAATAAAAGAGCCCTTTCGAGCTCTTTTAAATGGGTAGTGTCGATATAGTCTTGCCCTCTCGGGATTCTGCCCGGATAGCCAGAACATACATTCTGACGCTGCAAAGATAAGTATAAGTTCTGAAAGTTGCAAGTATTTTAGCGATTCTTTTAAGTTTTTTGATAAAAACCATCCATATTCGATAACTTTTTTGTATCTTTGCAAGTAAAATGAAACTGAATGGTGCTGATTAATCACGGCAGCGGGGCTTTTCGATGGCTGATGTTGAAATAATCGCCGAAAGATTTGGAAGTTATGAAAATAATCCCTATCTTTGCAGGCGATATATTTGTTAAACGTATAATTTTAAGACTATGGAAACAAGAAGCGATTTGCCATCAGTGAAGTTTGCCGTCATTCATCGACGGAAGTTTATGCATTTGTTAAAGTTGCATAAGAAACGATGAATAATGAAATAATTATTGTGATAATAACGAATTGATTATTAACTTTGCAGCGGTTTATGATCGCTCATCTAATTACGATATTTAAATAAATGAAGATAATATGCGAAACATTATTGATTATATTGAAGAGCCGAGGTTCAAGAGTCTGATGCTTGAACTGAGTAAGTCGAATGGCGAAGAGGAAGTCAATGAGATCATTAGGAGATATAATGATGCCAATGGCGATATGGCTGACGCCGAAAAAGAGTTATACGGTTCCAATGTCGCCGCTGACATAGAAAAGATCCTCAAAGTCGTGGATGATGATCTCGAAGCCCTGAAAGCAGAAAAGATACGCAGCGCAATGGGAGAATTGGGTAATGCCATTTCGTTTGCCTACATCGCCAAACATTACTTCGGGAAATCCCAATCATGGCTGACTCAACGCTTGAATGGCAGTAAGGTCAATGGGAAAACCGCGAGATTCAACAAGTCGGAGCTGATACAGTTCCAGAACGCCATCCATGACTTGGGACGTAAGCTTTCCGCTATTGCATTTTTATAGACTCGGGTGAAACAAAGCCCTCATAACACGAAGAGGCACTTGTGTGTCCTTGACTGTCACAGATTATCCTGACCCCGTTGTGACATGGGCAACATCAAGATCATTAAAGGTGTGACTATCTCTGCTTAACAATATCAGATAGAGTTATTGTGTCCGTACACTTATCTAAATAACGTTAAATGATTTGGAGAAATGGAAAAGACCCATTATCTTTGCAGTGTGTTTTATAGTAACTGCGTATGTGCAGTTCATTTTAAGGTTAACGGTCGGGGAGTCGTGAGACTCCCCTTTTTTATGCGTGTCGCATTGGGGCAGACTTTGTGACGCAAACCCTGAATATGATTGAATGGATCCCACGTTTCTCTATTCTCATCTTTGTATAACAAAAGAGTCCCATGATCCGCATTGATCTCCTCAAGCAAAAAAATAATGCCAAAAAAATTTGGAGTTTGGTACTAAAATTAGTACCTTTGCAGCCGAAAAGATATTTAATTATGGGCTCAAAAGACAAATTGGTATTCACCGTCCACACCCAGGCAGTATCATGAAAGAGTGGATGGTTAAGACGATTTATCAGCATTTAAAGAACAATGGATTTATAAA
>JBGUIU010000157.1:0-2333 GCA_045113275.1 Paludibacteraceae bacterium | reverse complement strand
CTCTCATACAGCGCTTCGGCTATGAGAATGGGAACTATATGCATATTCTCTTCAAAACTGATTAATAAAAAACAGAGAAATCGGAATTTAGCAGAATATATAATGAAACGTATCGTCACAAAGTACTGGTGGGTATTACCCTGTCTATTAGGATTGTATTCATTTGTGGGCGCAGGCTTAAAGAAATTGCTTTGGGCTGTCGAATGGAATGGGAAGATTATAGTTTTATTTCTATTTTTGATGTTGTTTGTTGTGCTAGTTCTGACGATTATAGCCTTACTAACATCTTGGGTTGGGCTATTATCAAGAAAGCAATGGCGTAAGTTCCTTATTTCTTTACTTCTGCTTGTAGTTGCATATCTGCTTTCTCTTAAGCCTCTTTCATTTCTTTTCTCTACTGATGAAACATTTGAAGTTATTGAATATCAAATACCTAGAGATGAACAATTAGAAGAAGTAGATATACAAGAGGGAGAAGATGTAAACCAAGAGTGGGCAAAGTATTGGAAAACAGGTTATACAAACTGATCATGAATTAAGTAAATTCCAATTTATCGGTATGTCTTTTCAAGGTCTAATCGGCTGGCTTACCTTTGTGTAAACCAACCGATTTTATTATGATACTGACGATAAACGGAAAACTTGTGAAAGCCGAAGACCATAATGCTGGCTTTAATGGTTTAGGCGCATCCAAATTTATTTAAATCTATAAGAAAATGATGTATTTAGCAAAAATTATTCGCTACCTTTGTACTATGAATAACATCCATCTTTATTAGTTATGAAAAAAATATTGCTTCTCGTTCTGATGATTCCGCTGTTAGCCAGCGCGCAGAATCGGCTACGTGTTTCCGTTTTGGGTGACTCTTACTCGACTTTTCAGGGGTATATACCTGAGGGAAACGAGACATGGTACTATACCCCGGCCGACACTTCAAGAACCGATGTGGACAATGTCACTCAGACCTGGTGGTGGCAGGTCATCAATCAGGCTGGCTGCCTCATTGAGAAAATTGACTCTTATAGCGGTGCCACGATCAGCAACCACGGCTACAACAATGAAGATTACAGCTACAGGTCGTTTGTCACCCGTTTGCCGCGCTTGGGCAGCCCTGATGTGATTTTCATCTTTGGAGCCACCAACGACGACTGGGCAGGGGCCGAATTGGGCGATTATCAATATGATAATTTCGCCCAGGCTGACTTCTACACCTATCGTCCCTCATTGGCTTACCTGCTCCAGCAGGCAAAGGAGAGGTATCCTAATGTCAGAATCTTCTTTCTCATCAATGACATCTTGGATAAAGATTTTAAGGAATCGACCAAAGTAATTTGTAACCATTACGACATTCCATATATCGAGCTAAATGATATTGACAAGAAACAGAATCATCCCACGGTAAAAGGAATGAGGTCAATTGCACAGCAAGTCTTGATGTTTATCAACAAATAAAAGAGCGCTGGTTATTTGATACAAAACTTGATACAAAATTTACTGTTTTTAATCGATATCTGTTCTTTATAGTTGTCATTTGAAGAAATGTGGCTATATTTGCGAGAGATGAAAAATAAGTTTGATTGTTACACGAATCATTTTAACAACATATCATTATGAAACTGGAAGATTTATATTTGATTAACAAAGAAGAATGGCTGGATGTTATCAAGGACCAGTGCAAGATAAAAGCGAAAAATCATTTCTGGGTTGGGTTGGTTCTCTTGATACCCCTGATACTTTTCCTGATAATGGTGGTAATTTCAATTAAGCATTATGGACATGAGAAAGAAGGTTTTGTTTACCTCTTGGCGCTATTTTTATGGGCCCTTATATCAGGCTGGTGGGCTCTAAAATCTCACAGCTTTTTAAAAACCATCGACGGTCTCGGCACTCCAGAACAACTATTGAACAAGTTCAAAAAGTACGTTAAAGACAAAAGTATCTTCTGGACGATAGGACAATTGATATTTTGCGGGTGGTTTGCTTGTTTCGTATATTTTTCCTCTGTTTCGGGTATTATGAAAGTGTTTGGCTGGATCGTCGTCTTAGTCTCCGCTATAGTGAGTATTTACAGATTAATACGCGGTAAATATCCTGTAGGCTCCGGTGATGAGGATATCACCCGTCGTCTGCAAGAACTCATCGGGGGAGAGTAACCTCATTCCCCATCCTTCCAAAGCCTAAGCGGTTGAGCAACTTTTCCAAAATTATAAAAGTCATGAACAGTTTCGCAGGACGATTACCAAAGGCTGATGAATAATAAATCCCCGAAAAACAAGTGGAGGTAGCGGAGCCTATCTTTACACCATAATTAGAAAGATAAATCGGAATTTAG
>JBGUIU010000156.1:0-3364 GCA_045113275.1 Paludibacteraceae bacterium | reverse complement strand
TGCGTCGCCTTTGCCATCTGATGATAATCGATAAAGACGACCGTTTGAGTTGAAGACAAGCCACTTGCCGTCGGGCGACCAGTTGGGCGCCTCAATTAGGTAGGGAAATGATTGAATTGTTCTACGTGTACCAGTTGGTATGTCGTAAACTTCTAAATGACTGATGATTCTTTCCATTTTTTTATTTTATAAGTTAATACGGTTAAAATTTGAGCAGGAGCATAAGCTGCCCAAACTAAAAATCTCGTGAGAAACATTTATAGTGACTGTTTTTATATATTTATTAATTGTCTCCTTCAATTTCATGAATGAAGTCTATTTTACTAGAGATGATATCTTTTTAGTGGCCGTCAGTGTCAGTTTATGCATGGCTCTGGTACATGCAATGTATAATAGACTGCGATCCATCTCGTTGTTGTATTCTTTTTCGGAGACGAAAGGAACCACCACTTCATCAAACTCCAAACCTTTGGCGGTGTGGGCTGTGGTGACGATGATTCCATTGGAGAAGGCGGCACTTTCACTGGACAGCAAGCATACCTGATCGGTTCGTTCCGATAAGATGGTATGTAGTTGAATCGCCTCTTTTTCTGTTTTACAGATGATGCCAACAGAACCAGTCCCTTTCAGTGCGTTTCCAACATACGTGTGAAGGTATTCCAATTCATCATTTGCAGAGGGGAAGGTGAGAACGGAAGGTTGCTCGCCGTGACGTTCGATGGCAATCAGATCAGGACTCTTAGAGATCTTTTGTGCGAAGTTAGTGATTTCGTAGGATGAACGGTAGCTCTTGCAGAGTTTCATCACTTCAGCACCCGCTAGGACTCGTTGAATGTCCATGTAGTTGGTTGAACTATATGGATTGACAGATTGCAGAGCATCACCTAAGATCGTTTTGTTACAAGGGAACAAAAGAGAGAGCACTTTGTATTGAATAGGTGTGTAGTCTTGCATTTCATCCACCAAGAGATGTTTGATGGGAAGTTTCTCTTTTAACCCTTCCATCTTGATTTTCAGATAGAGGAGAGGTGCGACATCAGCATATTCAAGCTGTCTGTTTTTCCCTCTTTTGAAAAGTTCTGGCTGGCCTAACCATTCGTAGAATGATTGGTAAAGTGCAAGATCGTTATTACCAGAGAACATCTTTTTAATCTCCGCTTTGATGTTGTTTTTGTCGGTTGTGGACAACTCTAAGTTGGGAGCAGACAGTTGAAGTTCGCGGATAATATCCTTCGCTATCGGCTCGAATCGACTGCGCATTGGAATACGATGATATGCTTTGAAACGTTCTTCAATGTATTCTTTAGGAACAGGAATGCGTCCGATTTTGATATCCACCGCTTGAAAACAATGGTTCTCTACGTACAAAAAGAACTTATCCATTTTGTCGATAAATTCAACCGATGATTTAAAACGGATTCGGTTGATGAATGCCTCATCATGTTTCTCGATGATTTCGGTCACCTGCTCGAAGAAGGTTTGGAATTTGTATTTGCTTTGTAGCTGCTTATCCATTAACTCTTCGAATCCACACTCTTCGATGGTCTCTTCACCCAATTCAGGAAGGACGTTGGAGATGTAGTCGGCAAAGACTTTATTAGGAGATATGATAAGGATATCTTTGGAAGAGATTTCCCCTTTGAATCGGTATAGAATATATGCAACGCGGTGGAGTGCGATGGATGTTTTTCCAGAACCTGCCACACCTTGAATGATAAGGGTCTTAGCCTCTTCGTTACGAATGATTAGGTTTTGTTCCCGTTGAATGGTGGCAACGATGTTTTTCATTCGTTCATCAGATGTGCTGCTTAGCTCTTTTTGAAGGATATCATCTTGAATGTTGATGGAACTTTCCAACATGAATTCCATGACGGAGCGACGGATGCGATATTGCCTTTTCAGATTGATGGTTCCGTTGATGATTCCGGATGGTGATTCATAATGAGCCTTACCCGTTTCGTAGTCGTAGAACATAGTAGAAATGGGAGCACGCCAGTCGTGTATGACGTTTTCATTCTTTTCTGTGTCATAATAAGAGTGGATTCCGATGTAAATAGGCACGCTCTCTTTTTTCTTATCCTCTTGAAAATCGATTCTTCCGAAGTAGGGAATCTCGATCATTTTGCGGATTCGTTTTTTCCGTTCGACGATGGCTTCACTTGATAAGACGGCTTGGGTGACATTATGGCGAACCGCACTCTTTTCTGCACGGTCTAACTCGGATTGGTTTTCCCACAAATAGTTCTTATACTCGCGTAGGTCTTTTACGTTATTGTTGATTACTTCATCCAGTTTGGTGATGATTTTTTCCAATCTTCTGATGATGCTCTTCATATAAGAGACTTCATCTTGCTCTGTTTGATTAAATACGGACACGTTAGTTAGAATGAGTTAACAAAACAATAATAATATATGCAAAGATAGTTAAATAGTCAGTATCTTTTTGTGTCTTGCATACAAAAATTGTTCTTGAAAAAAATACTGAGACTTTGGTTGTGTCACATAAATGAATATTTTTGAATTTTATTATTTCGATACTGTTAAGTGGTTAAAAATTATGAAAAGAATAATATACATATTTGCATTGATTCTGTCGAGTCTGTTTACAATTGGAATAGATGATACTCAAGCTCAGGTTAAAGAAGAATTTAAAAGAGGTTACATGAACATTGACAAGGACTGTTCTGTCTTTATTGATTTAACGAATGCAAACATTGATCCAAAATATAAAAAATATGTAACAGGATTATCTGACGTGCAGAGACTGAATAAAAAAGAGTATTTGTTGAAACCTTTGAAGAACAGAGAAAAACAGATAAGAGTTGTTGCGGACAAAGGATACCTCTGCCCACTTGAAAGAGAACTGAATGAACCGGTTTCCACGAAATGCTGGATTATTAAAAATTTGGACAAAAATGAGGAAACGATTACAGTTAGTTTGTTCTGTCATAGTACTAATCAACTTATTGGGAAGATCACCTACGATTTAATACCAATATACGAATTTAAGCCAAGAATTGTCTATGTTGACACGAATGGGAATGAATGTGAATATGAAGGAGGAGAGCATCTTTCGAAATTGCCAATAGATTGGGGGAAACCAATGAAGGCAATTGTAAAATACGGTGAGCAAACTTTTGTGCCTTTGGTACATACGGAAGTTACCCTTGTGTTTAAGGGAGATGAGGCAGAGGCCCAGAGTACGGTGGTAAAAGGGGACAAAATCACAGGAGCATTTATTAGTGAATTAAAAGCATTGAGTATAGGATATAGCAGATATATCTCTAATACCCGTTGGTTGAATTAAGTTTATAATAAAAAAAACAAAAAAAAGTTGCGTATTTCCTTGATTTTTAGTATTTTA
>JBGUIU010000155.1:0-3216 GCA_045113275.1 Paludibacteraceae bacterium | reverse complement strand
AGTATTTTTTACCTGTGGCATTATTATCAACTCCTTTAATCAAAAAGTTCGTATAGAGTCAGATTACTGTGATATAATGGTGTGGCTATATATATATCAAATTTCGATTACAATATAATTTATGAAGTTAATCATATATAAACATTTTGTTTTTGACAGTCATAATTTGTAAAATTGTTTTGTTTTTTCTAATAGGTTTCATTAATTGAATACTATTAAATTTCTATTTTTCAAATTTCCTCAAGTCCTTTACCTCTTCAAATCCTTTAACATTTTTGAAATGATTGTTATATCTTTCGATCACATCTGCTTCAGGCTCACCTTCCCTATCATGGATATCCTATCCATTCTCATCAATGAAACATATAAAATCCACCCCCATTCTAGTGGCCATACGAACATACAAAACCAGTTTTTCATCCTCAATGCCCAAACTTCTTCTTAGTTTCCTGAAGATTATAAATGTTAAGAAAGTCCGGACAAAGAACCTAAAAAAAATTGTAATAGGAGTCTCATCGCTTCAAATCATCACTGAAGGAGAAATGATTACTATTATTCAATAACCCTATCCATCTCACCAAATCTACAATTCTCCAAATTCATAGATCCCCAATTGGTGATTGCATCGCCTTCATCATTTGAATGGTTTGCCTCAAAGCTGCAGTCAAGACATTCCAAAGAGCCGTCACTAAAAATGGCTCCTCCTGAAAGCAAATTCTCTGACGATTTGCTTACGGCAGAATTGTCCGAAAAATCGCAGCCCTCACAAATCATGCTGCCGGTATTGTATATGGCACCTCCCATTCCGGGCAACCTGTAATAACGCTGTAGGCTTTCGCCCTTTACGACATTTCCCCTAAAGGTGCACTCCAAAAGGCTTGCAAAATCATTGTTGTCGATGGCGCCGCCGATGTTGGATGAATTTCCGTCAAAGACACATTTGAGACATTCCAACTTTCCGCCGTCATTATATATGGCCCCAGCATACCCTTCAATATTTTCGGGAGTGCTGTAGCCGTATACAGAATTGGGAATAATCTGATAACCTTCAACGGAATTTCCTTCAAAGCGGCAGTCACTCAAATCCAAACTTCCTTTACAGTTGAAGATGGCACCTCCATACATATGGTGGCCGGATTCAACTGAAAGGGAATTTGAAATGAAGCTGCACCCCTCAAGGCTCATGGCTCCCCCGTCATTGTAAACGGCACCACCATAGACAGTGATTCCCCATGAAGAATTTCGCCTAAAACTGCACTTGGCAAAGCTCAAAGATCCTCCGCAGTTGTAGATTGCCCCTCCCATTTCATTGGATGAGCAACCTTCGAATTCAACGTTTTCCAATGAAAGGTCGGATTTAGTAAATATTGATCCTGCATACTGGCGGGATTCGTTTTCTGTGAACCTGCAGTTCTCCAACTTAAGGGATGCTCCAGGCGCTACGTAAAGGGCTCCTCCCCCCGTTTTATAAACGAACTGCATCTTGAAGTGCTTTCCGTTTTTGAATGTGATATTTTTGAGGGTAACATTTTTTGCCATTATGATGAAAAACCTCGACATGCCCCCTGCATCGATGATGTGGCCTGCGCCGTCTATGACCATGCCGTCCCTCTCAAGCTCGATACCACCCTCGTAGAACTTCTGCTCCAGCTCATGCATATTAATATCTGAGTCGAGCACTATCTCATCCGAACCTTGGGCTATCAGGTCTTCAAGATAAGCAAATCCCCTATGATCTTCAGGCATGTCGCCGCTCATGAGCTTGACTGGAGATGCTCCCTCGGCCTGTTCGATGATAAAAATCAGGTCATCATTATCTGTCCTTATGACGTTTCTGTTGAGTATCGGGCTGAGGCTGATGAATTTCGTCTTCACAATGGAGAGGTCTCCCGAATTGATGATGGCATTGCCGTCATTGGAACAGTCTATGGTGGAGTTGTGGATGGAAGCGAAACCCCCATTCAAGTTGACTGCAAGTTTGTCAGACCTCAATGTAGAGTATTCAATCCCAATGCTTGAATCCTCCTCCTTGCCCTGAGCTATTATTGAATTGTAAAACTCAGAGTGGAAAACGCTCGCGAAATTGGTATTTAAGATGCTATTGTCCCTAAAGCAGCAGCCGTCAATTATAAGGTTTGCAAAGGACTTATTGTATATGGCGTCGCCGCCACTTCCTGCAGAATTGTCTTCAAAGGTGCAGCCTTCGCACCTCAAATCACCATGATTGTTTATGGCTCCACCTTCAATGGAATGGTTGTGCTCGAAAGTGCAGTCTATGAGGGTGAGAGGCCCGCTGTTGTAGATGGCTCCGCCAGTGCATCCGTATCCAGTGGACGAATTGGATATGAAACGGCCGGACTGGCATTTCAGGGTGCCTGAATTGTAGATGGCTCCTCCACTTGCCCCGTAGGCACTTCCTCTGGCATGGTTATTCTCAAAAGTGCATCCAATGCAGGTCAAATCTCCGTCGTTATTGATTGCCCCTCCTGATTGGGAAGTGCTCTGCTTGAAGATGCATCCCTCACATGTAAGTGAGGCACCGTCATGAACCGCTATGACTCCTCCTAAAGAATCGTTTTTGAAGTTTCTGAAGGTGACGTTCCTGATTGTGACATCCCTGGCAAATACCTCAAAGATTCTTCCATTTTCATTTGCATCGATTGAATGGCCCTGCCCGTCGATTGTAAGTCCGTCTGTTCTGATGTGTATCCTCTCAAAAAACACCCGCAGATTGCTCTCGTCAGGGGACATGTCCGAATCAAGGACAATTTCTACCCTGCCTTCTGCCACCATAAACTTAAGCTGCATCAAATCCCCTGCAGCATCCTCTAATTCTCCATTGCCCCCATCGTCGAAAATATTATCCTCAACAATGACAGGCTTTTCATCCAACGAATCTGCCCTGGGCATGTCAGGTGTCTCATCATCCGATTTCAATACCTTTTTAATCCTGTCTAAAAATCCCATCGTCTCGCCTAAAAAATTGCAAATTAATTAATGGTATCTAAATTAAATTATATAAAGATGTGTGAACATATATGCAGAGGACTGTCAAAATGTTTGAAAATCCGATGAACTAAAAAAAATAACTGTAAAATCAGTGGGAAAAATTCTACAAACTCAAAGCTATTTTAAAAAAAAAGTTTTAAAGAGAGTTCTATAACTCTCCTCTTTCACGTCTTTCTTCAAGCAGTTGAAGACCTAAATCACCTAATT
>JBGUIU010000154.1:0-2770 GCA_045113275.1 Paludibacteraceae bacterium | reverse complement strand
TATGGTTAAACTTCTTAATATATTCTTTATATGGCAAAATTGAAATTTATTGTTAGTGGAGGTGGCACAGGTGGTCATATATTCCCTGCTATCTCAATTGCTAATGCACTGAAAAAGAAAAGACCAGATGCTGAGTTTTTGTTTGTAGGTGCTGAAGGTCGTATGGAAATGGAAAAGGTGCCTAATGCTGGGTATCAAATTAAGGGGTTGCCTGTGTGCGGTTTCGATCGAAGCAACATATTAAAAAATGTTAGTGTCTTGGCTAAACTGTTTAAAAGCATTCGAATGGCTAAGCAGATTGTAAGAGATTTTCAACCGAATGCTGTGATTGGTGTGGGTGGCTATGCGAGCGGTCCGACTTTGTATGCAGCTAATTCTTTGCATATCCCGACAATTCTTCAGGAACAGAATTCTTATGCGGGTGTGACAAACAAACTGCTGGCTAAGAAAGCGGCAAAGATTTGTGTGGCGTATGATAATATGGAAAGATTCTTCCCGAAGGAATCCATCATATTGACAGGAAATCCTGTTCGACAAGATTTCTTGGAAGTGACACCTAAAGCGCAAGAAGCATTTGATTTCTTTCAGTTCTCTCCAGACAAGAAAACATTGTTGATTATTGGAGGTAGCCTTGGTGCTCGTACAATCAATCAGAGTGTAAAGGAGGGCTTGCAAAAATTGAATGATGCAGGAATTCAAGTGATTTGGCAGACTGGAAAATATTATTTTGAAGATATAAAGAAATCAGTTGAAGGAATGGAATTGCCAAACATTCTGATAACGGATTTCGTGAAAAGAATGGATTATGCGTATGCTGTGGCTGATCTAGTGGTTTCTCGTGCAGGCGCTAGTTCCATCTCTGAGTTATGTTTGTTGGGTAAACCATCTATCTTGGTTCCATCCCCTAATGTGGCAGAGGATCATCAGACAAAGAATGCACAGGCACTTTCATCCAAAGGCGCAGCCGTGATGATTGCTGATGTTGAGGCTCGTGCGAAGATGGTGGACGAAGCATTGGCATTAATCAATGATGAAAGTCAGTTGCAATCTTTAGGAAATGGTGCAAGAGCATTGGCTCAATTGGATTCAGCAGATCGTATTGCTGATGAGATTTTAAAATTAGTAAAAGAAGAATGTTAAAGAAACACATATATTTCGTAGGTATTGGCGGCATCGGCATGAGTGCCTTAGCCCGTTATTTTAAAGCCAAAGGCTTTAGCGTAGCGGGGTACGATAGGGTCTCTTCTGTTTTGACACGTGAGTTGGAACAAGAGGGGATTGCTATTCATTATGTTGATGAGGTGGCTATGATACCTGAGGCGTATAGAAAGCCAGATGATACGGTGGTGGTATATACTCCTGCTGTTCCGTCGGATATGTCAGAGATGACATGGTTCAGGGAACATAATTTTGTGATACAGAAACGTTCGCAGATCTTGGGCGAGATCACTCGTATGCAGAAGGGATTGTGTGTGTCGGGTACACATGGAAAGACAACCACATCCACGATGTTGAGTCATCTGTTACATAATTCATCGGTACAATGTAATGCATTTTTAGGAGGTATATCGAAAAACTTCTCTAAGAACCTATTGTTGTCAGATGAGAGTGATTTGGTGGTTATTGAGGCAGATGAATATGATCATTCCTTCCTTACGTTATCCCCTTATATGGCCGTCGTTACTGCAGTGGATGCGGATCATCTAGATATCTATGGAACGGTTGAGGCTTATCGGGCAGGATTTGAAGAATTCACTTCATTGATTCGTCCGGATGGCGTCCTTTTGATGAAAGAGGGATTGCCGATTCATCCTCGGTTGCAGAAAGGAGTGACACAATATACCTATTCTGTCGCTAAAGGAGATTTCCATGCTGATAATATCCGAATAGGGAATGGTGAAATTGTATTTGACTTTGTTACGCCTAAGGAGGTGATTAAGGATATTCAGTTGGGTGTCCCTGTGTATGTGAATATTGAGAATGGTGTGGCAGCTATGTCTATCGCATGGTTGAATGGCGTGAAACCAGATGAGTTGAGAGCAGGAATGAAATCATTTAGAGGTGTGAAGCGAAGATTTGATTTCCATATAAAATCCGATAAGATCGTCTTCTTAGATGATTATGCACATCATCCAAATGAATTAAAGTCGAGCATAGAATCGATCAGACAATTATATGCTGATCGTCGATTGACCGTGGTATTCCAACCTCATCTATATACTCGTACGCGTGATTTGGCAGATGATTTTGCCAAGGTCCTATCCACAGCAGATGAGTTGATGCTATTGGATATATATCCAGCAAGAGAACAACCTATTCCAGGTGTGGATTCTCAGATGTTGTTGGATAAGGTTGATTCAAAGAATAAACGATTGATCAGCAAACAGGATTTGGTCAAATCAATTGATGAAAGAGAGTATGATGTGCTGTTGATGGTGGGGGCAGGAGACTTGGATCTTTTGATCCCGGAGATGGAACAGAAGTTTAGAAAAAAATATAAGATATAGAATAAACTATTTATGATGAACAAGAGCAAATGGAAAGAATATGTTAAGTGGTTATTTGTTGTTTTGATAGCTGCTTATATTGCCTTTTCCATGTCTGCGTTTACCTATAATTCAAAATCGCAGATTTGCACAGCTTGTAAAGTCAGTATATTAGATAGCGCATCCTTGCGGTTTGTTTCTAAGACTGAGGTGCTTCGTTTCTTGGAAGAATCGGGACATAGTCCGCTAGGCGTGAGAGCAGAGTTCATTGATGAGTCTAAGAT
>JBGUIU010000153.1:0-17704 GCA_045113275.1 Paludibacteraceae bacterium | reverse complement strand
CCCATTCCGAACACAGAAGTGAAAAGCGGTCACGCCGATGGTAGTGTAGCATTCGCTATGTGAGAGTAGGTCATTGCCAGGCATTTTTTTTATGCGGAGCGGTAGTTCAGCTTGGTTAGAATGCCTGCCTGTCACGCAGGAGGTCGCGGGTTCGAGCCCCGTCCGTTCCGCCACTTATCGGATACAATATGTATTATATAGAGAAATGATAGAGTTTTTATGATTCTATCATTTTTTTTTATATTTTTTGGAATGAGTAATTCTATTTTTTGAGTAGAAAAATATCTGTAGTTACCCATTAATCATTGATTTTTTTTATTGTCTTTTGTGACTAGATTCGATTGCACGATTAAAAGTCGAATCGGTTTTCTTATTCAAATTTGTGATTTTTTGCAAATTTTTCCATTAAATAATGCTGATTAGTTATACCTTCTCATTTTGATTAGTCTCATTTGTTTAATTATACTTTTAATTAAGCCACTGAGTTTACGTGACTAATTTTAATGAATATAACTGATAATACTAATGGAAAACTTGTATGATAATGAACGATATTGATGTTATTAATCTCCGATGTCCTTCTGGTTTACCGAGACAGACAGTAAGCTTTAATAATCTGCTTGTAAATGTCTATCCTACCGGGAAAAAGGTTTTTTATGCTCGTTATTTCGATGGTAAGAAGCAGCATAAAGTAAGATTAGGAGTTTGGGGCATAGATGTTAAGACCATTGCTCATGCGTACCAGCTTCGTCAATCCTGGATAGATGATTCCTTTAAATCAAAATCTAAATCTCCTGCTGTACCAGAAGCTCCGGTGGAGGTGATTCAGCTCGAACCGGAAGAAAACTTCTCTCCAAAAACATTCTCAGATTGTTATCACCTCTGGTTGAACATCTTCGCTACGCAGGTTAATGCAAAAACGCTCAAAACAACACAATACCGGTTTGAGAAATTTGTTTTACCTTATCTTGGCAATTATTCACTTAATGATATTTCAATACCGAAAGTTGCTCCTGTCTTTAAGGTCCTGGGTAATCGTCCGGATCTGCAAAGAAGGTTGGTAGCTCAGTTTAACCAGGTCATGAATTATGCTGTATGCCTAACTCAGCTTTATATTAATCCTTGTCTTAATCTCGGAAAAGTTCTTGCAGTTCGGAAGCAGCCGGTGACAAATCTCCCCTCAATTCACTACAGCCAGATTGACGAGCTGATACATACTTTTCTGTCATCGACAATCATAAACAGAGTAACAAAACTTTTGTTTATCTTTTCCATGCTATCTCTTTTGCGGCCAGGAGAAAATGTCAAAATTCAATGGAAGAATGTTGATTTCAAGAACAATGTTATCTCTATTGAAGCTGAGGACATGAAGAAGAAAAGGCCGTTCAGACTGCCTATAGGTAATCTAATGAGAAGAGTGTTAAATGTAATGAAGGATTATGCCTATGGGATTGATCCAAAGTATGTTTTTTTCTCGTTTAAGACAAATGAAAGTAAGACTGAGCATATGAGTACGGAGACCGTAAATAAGGCACTTAATCGCATAAATTATAAAGGAATTTTATGTTCTCACGGCATCCGGGCAATAGGCAGAACATGGCTAAGAGATAATAAGTTTCCTTTTGATGTGTCAGAGATGATGCTGGCTCATAAAGTAGGGTCAGATACCGTCAATGCATATATGAGAAGTGATTTGTTATCGGAAAGATTAGAAGCTCAGAACAAGTGGGCTGACTACATCGAGTCTATGGATAAGGAGCAGGAAATTCAGAAAATTATCTCTGAAAATTACATTGATAACGTCATTCCACTGTTCAATGTTGTTTAATTACTGAAATGTAAAGTAAAATAAAACAATATGTGATAACAATGTTTAAAACGTGTATTATAACAAGCAAAATATGATATTATTATAAGGTGTTGTTACACTTGTTATAACAGGTGTAACACCTTATGTTTCATTTTTTCGATTTTTTTGTTTTATGTCCACGATAAAATTTAAATCACTTTTGTTTGTTTCTTTAATGGGACTATTTGCGTCCAATAATTCAGTTGCAGGTGATATAGAATCATCTGTTTTCGGTGAAATTGGGCGAACATACCACATTGATCCGCATCTGCTTTATGCTGTGGCATTGCAGGAATCCAACAGAAAATCTGATAGAAGATTCTATGTTAGACCACATCCTTTTACTCTAAATTCCGCAGGGAGAAGCTATTACTTTTCAGACTATGATGCCGCTGAAAAGAAACTGCTGGAATTACTGAAGACGAATAAATCTGTAGATATTGGTATCATGCAGATTAACTCTTACTGGCATAAAGATAAGATTCCTTCTGGCAAGATAACCGATCTTCTTGATCCCAAAATTAACGTGGAATTGGGAGCAAAAATACTGAAGCATTCACTAGCTTCATCCAAAGATCCCTGCATAGCTGTAGGGCATTATCATTCTTGGAATGATGATTTGGCAGCTCCCTATGGATGCAAGGTTTTGAGAATATATCGAAACCTGGTTAATTGGGAGACACGATAATGCTGATTGATTTATCCTCCCAGATTAAAGAACTTAACACTGTAACATGGAAATTTCTCAAAGAATATCTCCTAATGCTGAGAAAGTCATTTGTATCTCTCTCAGAAGAGCAGAAGCATTTTTTCAATCTCTATGAAAGGTACTATGACGTAATTTTAAATTTAACAGAGGAAGAGCTGGAATACCTTTCATATTCATCTGTTTGTTCTTTTGAAATATCTGCTACTTCGCTCCGTAGCTGTATAGATAAACTTCCGGAAACTGATGTTAAACCTTTTTTGAATCCGGCAGCATTTAGTCAGGTCAGTACCTCTAATCATGACAACATGATACGAGGTTATTTTATTTACTATATGAACACGGTACAGGACATTTACCGGCAGATTTCGTCATTTTTTTCAAATAAAGGAGCCATTACCGGTGAGATTAGTGACATGCAGGTAAACTTTTCTTCCTTCATTCTCGGAAAAAATGGAAGTCGTTTCGTAGAGCTGATGAGTTCTAATCTTAACCTCGATTTCGTTTCTCACTTAGAAAGGTTTGAGCTGAAAATCTCGCCACGGTTCGAGTTGTCGGTTATTAAGACACTACGAAAAGTTGATGAGAGCAAAAGAGAAAACTGCTTAAAAAATAATGTCAGTATGATGATGTTGCTGGATGTTTTTGAAAACAAAATTTAATAATAAATAAGGGATAAAAATGGCTGATAATAAAAAAACTTCTGAAGTTACCACAAAAAACAAAGAAATGCAGGCTGCTGTAGCAGTGAATAAAAAAATTAAGATTAGAGCAGCCACACAGATGGCTGAGATGGGCTTCTCCTTAAGCACAATACAATCAATCCTGGATATCGGTTATAACGTTCTGGAACGTGCTTTAAATTTAGAATTTCAGATGCTTGATAAGGTACAGAAAGATTACAGCTTCAGATCAATATCTAAAAAGAGTCCTTATTCTCTTAAGTCGTATATTTACTCATATACAAGTATCTATGAATGTACTTTTTTCTATAGCGTTTATAAGAAAATAACACCGGATAAAGATGAAATCAGACCTAATCCGCTGGCCATATATCTAGCGTATAACCTGTACATCAATACTGTTCATGACAGACTTAAGGAAGGAGGACCTTTCATCAAACATATCAATCAGGCTTACAATTTAGTGAATCAGATTATCCAGGGAATTATACAGATAGAGGAATGTTCAGCGTGCGGAAGAATGTATGTAACGTCAGACTACTTCAAAGGCTATGAATGTCCTCTATGCCGCCTTAAGAAAGATTTATCTTAGAAAAAAAGAAAGCCCCGAAATCGGGGCCTTTTTTTTAATATTCATTACAGTGAACCATTTTGAATCAGATAATGTAATTCTAACGCTGTTCCGCTTATGTGTGAGACATCATAATCAACTACCTTCTGACCGGCAGAGTAGATGTTAAAACGATATCTGAAGACCGGTCTTTTTTCGTTATTATTCATCTCCACATAAAAGTCTATAAGATCAACAAAATCTTCATATGAGCTGACGGACATGAGGGCAATGCCTGTTTCGCATTCGCAAACTTCGACCTTAGCTTCAGTGTATTTTTCAAAAAAGTTCTTTATTTCTTTATTCATTACTTCACCCTTGTTATTGCAGGTAATTGAGTTAATTACCTGCAACCTCTCAACTATAATTTGATACCGGAAACATCCATGAAGTGATCGTTTACTATGCCGCCAGAAGAAGTATTTTCGTTGACAGTATTAGCCTTTTTCTCATTTTCCTGCGTTTGTTCGGAATCAGAAACGGCAGGGGAGACGGCAGTATTTATCATAGAAGCCTGTTCAATTACTACGTTAGTTGAAGCATCTGATTGTTCAATCTGACTATCATAATTGTCTTTTTTATCATCGATAACAACATCATTACCTTCAGAATTTCCTCGCTTGGACAATTCCATAAGTCCCAGAGTACACCACAGACGGATCTTTTCCGGTCTCTTTTTCTGAGGAAGGTTGATAAGAGTCTGATACATTAAGTCATCTTCAGAGATGCACAAATTGATACGAATACCCTTGTATCCTTTTGAAGGTGCATCATTTTCAAAATTTTCATTATCACTCATAATATCTTCCTGTTATTACTTTCTAATCTGACTGAATCCGTAAACCCAGAAGCCTAAACTGTTCAATGAAACAGTAGTATTTCTGTCTACAGCTGTATCTGCCGTGATGATGTTGCAGTGATTAAATCTTTCAGAAATCTTATCTTTATAGAAATCCAAACCGCCACCGCAAATGATGATGGTATCAATCTTTGTGACACATTCACGTACAGCAGCAGTGATTTCTCTAACGAGTTTTTCAGCTCTTCTGTTCGCCATTTCCTTGAAATCAGCAAAGAAGTTGATATCTCCTGAACTGCCCATGCTGATGTTATAAGAACCGGTTCTGATAGCATCTTCCAGCAAAGATTCATTACGAATAATGCCGTATTTCTTTCCGAGAAGCTGCTGGGTGTCTTTTAGGATTACGCTAACAGCATTGTAGGAACTTCCGAGGAAATCATGCTCCATCTGCTTTGCATTCATTACAACCCAGTCGGTAGAGTAGAAGCCAATATCGATAATCAGAGAGGTGTTAAAGTTAAGATTCTTAATGAATTTTGTAGCTTCCTGGTTAGGAATTGACTGAGATAATTCAGCACAGAAAGCACCGAGTGGCTGAGGAATTACAATAACATCATTAACAGTAATCTGAGTCTTATTTGTTACATTAAATGTGCCGGTTAATCTCTGCTTAAGACGTTCTTTTCGTTCTTCATCAATGTATTCTCTGGCAGGTAATCCTACAACAACCAGATCGATTTCTTTCCTTCCAGAGTGGAGTAACGCACTAAGATAAAGTGCTAAATATTCATCGGAAAACGGATAGGAATCATCGATAATTCTTTCTGAATCATACTTGGAACTTAACACATTTGGAGTGACGCAGGTGAGATATTCATTACCGTTTACATTAACAATGCAGGCATTATTGATGCTCTTATAATCGCAGATATTTGAAGCTTCAGTGATGCTCTGAACGGTTGAAGGATAAATTTCGCTGCGGAAAAGTTCAGTAATGTTCTTGTTGTCTTCAGGATCAAAAACACCATAGGTGAACTTTAAATTAGAGTAGCCAACGTCTACTCCCACGATGAATTTTGGACTAACTTTTTCCATGATTTCTCTCTTTTTTCAAAATTTTTACCAAAAAAATAACCTTGTTGTCTCAATCTTGTGTTGAATAATAAGTTCTGTATGACTTGTTATTCGACATTTAATGTTTATATTTTTATGTTTTTTGCCACTAATTGTCAATACATAAGTTACAAAATATCTTAAAAACAAACATAAAATGTGATTAAATAATTGAAAACAACACAAAATAACATCATAATGTTTTGATAAAACATATCCTGTTAGATCTTACAGGATGTAAATTTCATTACTTCCAATTTTTTGGAATTGCAGAATCACATCCTGTTAAATCTTACTGGAAGTAAATTTAAGCACATCCAATCGGATGTAGCAGGCCGTTTCTTCCTGTCAGATCTTACAGGAAGTAAAAAAATCACTTCCACAAAAGAGGCAGGGCATGTTTGACATCCTGTTAAATCTAATAGGATGTAAATTTCACTACTTCCTATATAACAGGAAGTAAAAATTCCACATCCATGTAGGGTAGTAATAATAGGATGTAGGCGGTTAAGGAGTTAAAAAGGCATGACAGACACAAAAAAAATGTACGAAGATTTGATTGTAAGCTCCGAGTACAATGAACATGGCATAAGAACACTATGGAAGGATTTATCATCAAAGGTGAAGATGGAACAGCTGATTAAGACTTCCAATGCCATGATGGCTGCGAGTGACTACATTTATAAGGGAACATCAGTTACCGATACGACTCAGAGACTGGAGGTAATCAGAGATAGTCTTGAAAAGGAGCTTTATGCTTTGGCTTTAAAAGCAAAGGTTATAAGTTCAGAATTTTATAATCTGCTGGAGAGCAAAGATAAAACTTTAGAACCAATAAATTTGTCAGTCAGGGTTAGGGTAACGAAGGACGGTTATATAGAGATATCCTGGAGTAAGCTGGAATTTTTTACAGTAAAAGGGAAGAACATCAAAAAATCCACCAGATTGTCCAAAGGTTCGAGTTCGTTTACTTATCCAATGAGGACTTTTGAAAAAACGCCTAAATGGGCGAAGGAAAAGGTTCTTGATTTCGAGAAGAGATTTGCAGAAATCCGTGAGAGGGCGAACAGTCTTTCTAAGATAAAAAGACAGCTGGAGAATTATGCAAAGATCATCCAAAAAGAGCAGCCAAAAAACGAAGAAAAACAATAATAGAATAGGGGACTTGTATGCCGGTAAAAAAAGGGGAGCAATTAACTCATGTAAACCCGGACAGCGTGTCTGTGACGGAGCTGGCTAAGATGGGGAAGTGTGAGAAACTCATTAAAGTTGAACCGATGAAATATGGGGCTAGGGAACACTCATTATTTTCAGATGACTGCCGTAGATTTATGGGAGAGGAAGCTCAGACCTGGACGTATGAAAAATTGGCAAGAAGGGAGTCTCCCTGGATGCGTAAATTTCTGCTGGTAAAGTCGGTAGTTCATTTGATTATTGTGTTTATCTGTACAGTTTTTTTGGGGTACATGCTGATTTGTATTTTTTTGGGAAAATGACAGACAAAGAATGTGATAGGGGACTTCAGAATTAATTTAACCACCCTATTAAAAAATTAAAGTCCCCTATTCCGTAAATCTTCAGATAACTTCCTTCTGGAAGTCCATAACCACTATACATTGAGATGCCATCTCAATGTAGTGAGAAATCAAGTCAGTTTTCCTATTTCTTATGAAAAAAACCGCCACATGTACATACCGGATTTCTAAAGCCAAAATGCACACGCTGATAATTGAGCCATAAGTTTATGACTTCATCCTGACTGAGAAAATCTATACGATGATACTGTATTAAATCACCAACAACGAGTCTGACGTAACCATACGATAACACATCATAACGTTTAAACTCATTCCTGATGCGGCAGTTAGAAAGAATGACACGGTAAGCTGACAGCTGGATGATATCTGATTTATAAATTTCAATATGGCTGCGTTTCTTGGTGTCAACGATCAGCAGTTTACCGGATGGATTAAGGAAGGCCTGATCGACTCGGCCATGAAGCGGAACCGGGGAAACACAGAATGCAAGATTCTCATTGATCTCCAGGCGGCAAGAACGTAATTCGTAAGGCATATTTTCTCTTTCAAAAAATGCCTCACGTTCACGGATAAATTTTTCTTTTTCCTGGAGAGATATCTGCATGATTCTTGTAAGTTTAGATGGTTAATCTGCAAAAAATAAAAACACCGGTATCACATATGTTTTTACATTTTTCTTGGTATTTCTTGATTAAAATGTCCTCCGTACTCTGAGGATCGATATCTGTGACATCATAGCAGGCATCGTTCTCATATTCCTGAAGTTCTTCATCGGAAACATCATTAAAATCTACGTAACTGATTCTATCTACAGTGTAGTCCAAATAATCGATGACATCTGTTAAATAACAGTCACTTAGAAAAAAACTCAAATCTCTAATCTGTTCGCTGTTTATTCTTTCACAGAGAATAATAATTCCCGAAAAACCAGTAGAATGTAACTTCTGAAGCTTTTCCAAAACCTTCATTGTTATCTCCCGAAAACAATTCTATTTCTTGTAACTTCTTTCAAAATTATTGATGATTTTGCAGTTCTGTATAAGCTTCTTCGGACGGACTGTTTTCTTAATGATAGTCATGTATTTTTTGGAAGTTTTATTGTCGGCATTACAGAATGATTCCCAGGCGGCTAAATACTCCTCGTATGTGAAATCCGGACGTACACAGAAAGGCTCAAATTCTTCTGGAACCTGATAGCTGTTTTCCTTTACAAAAAGCCAGTCATTTTCATTCATGTGACTTCCCTGGTTACAGTATCTTTCCCACCTACCCATATCTAATGTTGAATTAACAATCGTGATTGATTTCGGATCTGAATCATCTGTTATTTTCTGGGCTATTTCCTTGTTATATTTACTGCCCAGGCATTGAGTTGTGTCCCATTCACCGAGAATTGATACGGCATCGGCAAAATCAAGATTTAAGCCCCCTACTGTGAGATTATCATACTTGTGCTTCCAGTCAGACTGAAGCGGAGTTTTACCTTCACAGCATCCTTCACTTGCCAGAACATGAACGTACCCTTCCTGTCTTATGGCTGCACCGCCTAATTGCTTGGTTCGGAGTCTTAGAGTGTTGATCTTATTGGTTCTGCTGAGTTTGTTTTCTTTTTCTATGATTGTTCTGGTATAGCTTTTATAGAAGTTTTCACAATCAAGACTATGACAGTCTGATGAACTGCTGCAGGCTGAAGTTATGACTGAAATTATTGCAAGAGAAATTAAATTACGAGCTTTTTTCATTGTATTACCTACTTTCAACTGAATTTTCCTCAGTATATGAAGCTTTTTAATCAAAAAATTGAAACATTTTTACGTTTACGAGTAGAAAGTTTGAATTTTTTGTTTTTTTGAGGCGGTATTCTTAATGGGAAAGATTACAAGTCGGTTGGTAGGTTAAGATGTTTCGTTTGGTTTCTTTATTCAAAAACAGGTTTATGCGGCAGGAAAAGGTTTCAGAGACCGTCATTGATAAAGAAATCAATCAAGCTGCTGCCGTTGACATAAATTCGCTGGATGTTGATGAGAATCATATCGAAGCCGTTTCTCCTGAAGAAATCATGCTGTGGCAGAGGGATCTGATTGATAAGATTAAATCCTTTCTCGGTCTCAGTAATGTCATGACGGACAGGTATCTTGTTCCGGTAATCCGTAACTACATTGAGTATGTCCATCTACTTCCTGCTTCAGAGAATCATCATCATGCAGGTGTGGGAGGACTTGTAATTCATGGTTTGGAAACCTGTCTCTATGCCGTACGCTATTCTGAAAGCAGTCTGCCTTATACCGGACTGGAACCCAGCTTTAAGAAAAAATACGAGATTAAATGGCGTTTGGCTGTAGCCATTGCCGCCCTTTTACATGATGTTGCTAAGGCGGCAACCGACATTATTGTAACTGATGAGAAAGGACTGGATTGGCTTCCTTTTTCAGAGTCTTTGTCTGTGTGGTTACAGAAAAACGAAATTAGACGTTACTACATAACCTACAGACAGAAACGCTTTAAGAAACACGAGGATTACGCCATTACCATAGCGAGAAAACTCATTCCTGATGAAACCATGAGATTTATCGAAGCTGGTAATGCGGCAGGTATCGTTTATAAGCTTTTTGCCGCCTTGAATGTATCGACTACTGACAATGAAGATCCGTCCCTCTATGACATCCGGGATCTTGTCATTAAAGCGGATCAGTTTTCTGCTGAAAAAGACATGTCCAGCGTTGATAAGACAGACACTATAGCGAGAGGTCTTCCTCTGGATGGCTACTTCCTTTCCGTCATTCGTAAATTAACAGAAGACAAGATCTGGTCATTCAATAACAGTGATTCCCAGATGTTCTTTTCGGACACGCTTTACCTGGGAGAAAAATGTCTTTACATCGACTGGTCCAGAGGTGCGTTTTCCCGATTCTATGAGTTGATAGAAAATATGCCGGAAATTCATGGTGTTCCACGCAACATAAAGAAACTGGCCACCTATCTCTTTGATCGTAACTGCTGTGCCGGTACAGAGCTGCATTTTCGCATACTGCTTCAACCCGGATTTGTACAGGCTGATGTAGATAAACTTGATAGTGCGATTAAGGAAAACCTTCAGCTTCCTCCGGTCAAAAGAAAAAGCGTTAAAGAAATTATGAAAGAGCTGGAGCTTACGTATATTGAAGTCCTGCCTTTCAGCCGTCCTGATTTAATTTTCGGGGCAATAATGCCATCTTCAACTACGCTGTTTTTTGTTGAAGATACCGGAGTAATCCGTGAAAGTTCAATACCGGAAAAAACATCCGCGGATATTACAGAAAAGACCTCAGAACTCCCGGAAAATTCTCCGGAAAAACCATTATCCGAAGTGGAGATTGAGCAGGACAATCTACCTGAGACCGAAACCACTTCAGATGACATTACCTCATCTCTGTTTGCAGAAGATTACCAGGCTGAAACTCCTCATAATGAACAGCCTCATAATGAACAGCCTCAATCACTTCGGACGGACAATCGGGAAACAGTAACTCATCCTACAGCCCAGGAAGAAATAAAGCAGGAAATTCAGCAGGAACAGGATGAATCATCAGAAGAAGCATCAGATGAATATTTGGAAGAAAAAATCCGTAAAGACCAACCAGAATGCCGCTTTATCATGCTAGATGCAAACGGAAAAGAAGGTGTTGGCGGCTATCATAGAACAAGAATATCTCATGTGGAGACTGACATGGATATTCTGACAGGTAAAAAGAAACCTCCGAAGAAGTTTATACCGAACAAAAAAGAATATCTTAAGACCTACTACATCAACACAGATTTGTGTGAGAAACCAAAAGATAATTTTGAGGATAGATACATCAGTGTATTGAACAGATCCCCTATTGCCGCATCCATTTTTGCCGCTGTAATTAAAGGTGAAAAAAATCTCCCTGCTAAATCATTTATACAGCAGAGAACAGTCTACGGTATAAGACCAGGATTCCTTGCCGTAAATAGCAGCATTTCTCTTGAAGACCTCTTAAGTAATGACATCATTGTTAAGGATGAAATGGGCAAAGTCCTTACCCAAATTGGTAATGAAGATGCCCTGAAATTTTCTCCAGGTATATGTGATGCCCTATACATGCTGGGAGTGACAGTAACAACAGAGCAAAGTCCGGAATCAAATATTGCAGATGTTATACCTGTTATAACTGCTGTAACATCAGATTCGACAACACCGGAAACAAAAACTGAAATTACGGAAGAATCTGAGTCAACGTCAGATGATATAACCATGTCTCTTGTTGATGAAGCTGATATCCAGCAACCAACGGATCTCAATGCCGCATTGGATCTCGTGAGAGATTCTCTCTTTGCGGAAATCCGCAGTAATAATGCCGTTCATTTCAGACAGATAAACAGAATTGATGACGGTCAGTATGTTTGTATCATTGATTCCATACCGGAATTTACGAACACAGTTAATGAAATGCTGAAAAAGTGGCAGTACGAGACAGATGCTGCCGAATTAACCAAATATTTTTCAGCCAACTCAATCAATCTAACAAGGCAGTACCTTGTAGTAACCAATCTACCAGAGGATAGCAATGTTTAAGTTTTATTCGTATGCCTATCAGCAGCCTTTTCGCCAGAATTTTGAATTGTGGCAGACAGGTTTATATACAGTGGCAGGACTTTCTTCCTGCATTACGGCATTTTGTACTGATCTCCCTTCGGTTCCCTTTTACATCATGACAGCTGTTTGCGGCATAAATGGGTGCTTATCAGCTCCTGATGCGTACAGACTAAGACGGTTGCAGAAGAATCTTGGCGGCAGAGCTTTAACGTTTATCACTTTGGATGAGTTAAAGAAAGTTTTGGGTGTACGTAATACTGAAATGTGGCTCGGATATGGCTTTGAGTGGGAGCAGAGTCATGTACAGCGTACATATGAAATAACTAAACGAGATTGGTCAACTTATGAGAGTCACTATAGAGAATCCACATTTGAAAGATTATGGCGGCAGTATGTAACTCATAAGCCGGAACCTGAATCAGCCATGGGCAAAGCATGGATTCACGGATTAGAGCCGAAAGAAAAAGAAATCTGGCAGCCGTTAAAGCATGTAGAAGGTCATTCGCTGATAATCGGAACAACCGGTGCTGGTAAAACACGTATGTTCGACATTCTGATTACTCAATGCATTTTGCGTGGTGAAACGGTAATCATCATTGACCCGAAAGGCGATAAGGAACTGGCAGATAACGCTCTCCGTGCTTGTGTCTCTATGGGACAAAAAGACAGGTTTATATATTTCAATCCGGCATTTCCGGAAAAGTCTGCACGCATAAATCCGCTATCAAACTTTTCACGAGTAACGGAAATAGCCAGCCGAATTTCAGCCCTGATGCAGTCGGCAAATGGCGGTAATGATCCGTTTAAAGCCTTCTCCTGGCAGGCCATAAACAATATTGCCCAGGGATTATCCATGATTCGTTGTAAACCCTCACTGGTAAAGATTAAGCATTATCTTGAAGGTGGAGCTCAGGCACTCATTGTTGAATGTATTAACGTATGGCTACAAGAGAACAATATTACCATTGATGAAGCTATTGAGATGCTGCCTTCAGCGGCAGAACAGCCGAAATCATTTAATCGTGATAATGCCAAAGACATTTACGAGAACGGAGTTGATACCGCTAAAGCTAAATTATTGGTTTTTATCTTCAAAAATCACATAGTTAAGCAGTACCCAAATTCCGAGCTGGAAGGTCTTGTCAGTATGTTCGAGCATGATGAAACCCACTTTTCAAAGATGGTAGCAAATCTTTTGCCAATATTGAACATGCTTACTTCCGGAAATCTTGGAGCTTTGTTATCTCCAGACCCGGATGCCGACAACGATTCGTTAATTACCAATACGGCAAAGATAATCTCTCAGTCTCAGGTAGCCTATATAGGTCTGGACAGCTTAACAGACAGTACCGTAGGCAGTGCTATCGGCTCCATGATTCTTTCGGATCTGACATCCGTGGCCGGTGAACGCTACAACTATGGCGAGGATCTTAAACCGGTAAATATCTTTGTTGATGAGGCGGCAGAGACCATCAATGACCCGATGATAGCGATGCTGAATAAAGGCCGTGGTGCAAAGATGCGGCTTTTTGTGGCTACGCAGACCATTGCAGACTTCTCAGCAAGACTTGGCAGCAAGGATAAGGCTATGCAGGTTCTCGGCAACATCAATAACACCATATCTCTGAGAACCATCGATCCGGAAACACAGGAATTTATCTGCGAGTCGATGCCTAAGACCAGAATTTCATATGTGATGCATGGTCAGAATGCGGCAGCAGATACAACAGTACCGGTTCTTCATGGTGCAGGTATAAGCGAAACACTCAAGGAGGAAGAGGCAGATTATTTCCCGGCTGCATTACTGGGATCTCTGCCTAACCTGGAATACATAGCCAAAATTTCTGGCGGCAAAATTATTAAGGGAAGACTACCAATACTTTGTGATGATCATAAGAATACTGACGAGAATAATAGAAAAATTAACCAAAAGAGCTACAAAGCATGGAAACAACAGAATGAATATCCAAAAAAATAATTCTTTAGATGAAATTTACAGTGAACTAGGTTCCTATTATCTGTCCTGTCTTCAGGAAATAAACAAGAGTCTCAAGATCATTGAAGGACGAATGGACTACAACAAGGAATACCTGCGTTACACACGAATCAAACTGGAAAACATGCACCTCATAGAACTGATTAACCTTATGTACATAGACTATGCCAGCATGTTTCTGTGGTGGGATTACTGCATTTCCTTCTATAAGCTGGAAAAGCATAAATTCGTGATGTTTTCTGAGCTTGCTAAAAGCTATGACTCCGTGATGTCTAAGTCTGCTAACAACAGCTTTAAATTACGAATTAACGTATTTATTAAATCCCTGGTCAAGGCGGTAGCCAAACTTTCAGAAAGATCGCAGGAAGATGTGTTGAACACCCTCTCCGAAAAATTTGACAAGGTAAAAGATTTCGTTTAGTGGCAGGTAGATATGTGGCAGAACAAATATGTGGCTTCGTTTGCCATTGTGATTGTGGAACTGGTAATAATCTGTCTTCTGGTTCCGTGTTCCGTGATTGAAAAAGCCATCAATCAGGAATACGAGATGTCCGTACGCTTCATCGGTCAGGAATCAACGGATCATGTGTACGACAGAGCTAAGAGTGATTATGAGGAACTGATAATATCCAGTGGCCTTTATGAAGCTGTGGTAAGACATCTGATTCCTACAGAAGAGGAAAAGAGAGCCTCTGTCGGCATGGAACAGCTAGGTACTAAGGACGGCTGGTTTTCCCTGGTACAAAGCCGCATTAATGCAGTCACCACGGTTATCTATCAGATCCTTATCAGATTTGAATCCGTATGGCTGTGGCTGCCATATGTAGGATGCTTCGTTCTGTTTCCTTCGGTTATCTGCGGTTATTGGCAGAGAAGAATCAAACAGACTAACTTTGACTTTTCATCACCTTTAGCTACGAATATGACGGTTAAGTTCATGGTGTACAGCTTTCTTGTAGGCATGATGCTTGTA
The DNA here is from genome assembly GCA_045113275.1 of Paludibacteraceae bacterium. Lineage (GTDB taxonomy): Bacteria > Bacteroidota > Bacteroidia > Bacteroidales > Paludibacteraceae > UBA1181. Next base: position 2,837 of record JBGUIU010000153.1, on the reverse strand, counting down.
GTGGTTCCTATGCCCATAAATCCGCTGTTTGTACCGCTTTATATGATTGTACTCTGTATCTTAATCGGCAGAGCCATAGCCAATATTCAGAAGCGTTTGTAATTGCAGGCAATAAGGGAATAGATACATGTTGAAATTAAAACCTAATATCAAAAAGATTGTTCTGGCATCGGTTGTATCTGTAGCCGTTGCCGCCATAATGATTAAAGGATTTGGTAATTCAGACAACGATGAAGATTATGTGCAGATCTTTCATGAAAAGCTGGACAGACTGAGTGAGATGGATGATTCCGTTGATGATGAGCAGCCTGTTTATGACAAAGATTTCTTGACCGTTTACAGAAATTTACCGGAACTTCATCCTGATTATGAAAGTCCATCTCCCCTACTGGGATGGGACACCAATAAAAACGGCATACGAGATGATGTGGAGAGGACTCTTATCCTGCGTTATTACCCGAAGCCAGAAATGCAGCTTCTTCAGATGGCGGCACTGCAGTTCGTGAGAGACGCTCAAGTTTCCATAGAGGACTATATTTCTGAAAAGCATCATCTGATTGTCAGTGACATTCATAGGCTTGCTGAGGACCGTAAGTGTATCACTGATGTACTGAATTATCTGAACTCTATTGATTCCCACGGTATTGAGGCAATGGATGAAATTAACTACATCACCAGCGTAATTTTCAATACGCAGGAAAGGATCAATATCTATTCAGTGCTGGTACAGCAGGAGGAACTCGATCTTAAAGGAAAAATTGACCGGCAGAATGTGAATTTCTGCGATTTCAATATCGGTGACACTGAGTCATCAAGAGACATGAGAAACATTCGTATGGCGGCAACTCCTTCGGAATATCAGGATAATCATGCAGATGATATCTTTAACGATGATGCCGACATGCAGCAGAGCCATAGCAAAATTATGGAAGCAACCGTTGTCTATGCAAGTGACGATTAACTTGCTGACAGAATCTATTCAACTTTGTAATTTAATTTATTCTTAAGGATTAAGATATGACACCAAAAGATAAGGAATTAATCAATTTCATCGTTAAGAACCCAAAGGTTGGGAGTTTGTTACTGAAACTGTATGACCTGACTGAAAAAACAGGCGTGGTAATTGTCGGTTTGTCCACTCTCAGTTCTCTGGTAGAGTCAAAGGTTTCTGTAAGTTTAATGAAGCAGATTGCCGCATCAGGAATGCTTAATGTTACTTTTCTTTCCTCCAATGTTGTTATCGTACAGAAGAAAGATGTTAAGTGGAAGCAGCATGATGGTTACGCTGAAACAGCTCTCGCCAATGTAACTGTTTTAGCGGATTCTATCGAAACTGACGGAGATCTCCCTACTAAGGAACCGGCCAGCCTGGAGGATAGTTCGGTAGCTCAGACACAGGAAGATGAGGATGCTGAACTTGCACGCCTTATGGAAGAAGATAATCACCAAAAGAAAAAGAACTAATCAGTAATCAGACAAGGTGTTAGACATGTTATAACTCTTCTAACACTTTGTCGGTATTGCACCATCCTTCCGGAGAAAATCATGAAAAGAATAGTATTAATAACCGGTCTGTTTGCCGCTATATGTATTAGCGGCATTGCTAGAGCATCTTTTTTTGATGAAGGAGCTTCTTCAGAAGATTATCATGAAGACGATGTGCATTTCTATGATTTTGCCGAGGCCAAAAAGATTCTGAGAGATGTTTATCGGCAACATCCTTATACGTTCTATTGCGGATGCCGCATTGTCATGAAAAAAGGGATTATGAAACCGGCTCTGGACTCATGCGGCTATGAAACATATTCTGATCCCGAAAGAGCCGAAAGAATTGAGTGGGAGCATATAGTTCCTGCCTCCTGGCTGGGAAATCAGCTAAAGTGCTGGCAGCAGGGAGGACGATCTAATTGTCGGGGCTTACCGGAATTTGACCGTGCTGAAGGTGACATGCATAATCTTGTTCCGGCAATCGGGGAAATAAATGCTGAACGAGGAGCATTGAGATATGCGGAGTTTAATGCTAAAGAAGATGGTCATCATGGTAAATGCAGCTTTATTGTGAGTCATGATAATCCCAGGGCTGTCCAACCTGCCAGGGAAGTGCGAGGTTTTATAGCCAGAACATATCTCTACATGCATGACACGTATCATTTCCGCATGTCATCAAGGGATAAGAATCTTATGGATATATGGAATGAGCGATATCCGGTTACTTCCTGGGAATGCCGCAGGAATGAAATAATAACGACTATTCAAGGAAAGGATAATCCGTACATAACGGACAAATGTTCAAATTAATGCAGCACAAAATAAGAAAACCTCTCAAACTTGCGAATGAGAGGTTTAATTACTAGAGATATTTTATTCCAGTTTTAGCCAACGTTGCTTAAGTTTTTACGCAAATCATCCAACTCGGCTGTCAATCTTTCGACTGTTGCCTTAAGTTGTTCGATTTCAGCGTCTTTTTCAGCAAGAGCCTGTTCAGAATCACGATTATCCTTATTTCTCAGATAACGTTCATACTGCAATTTGCTTCTTAATGAAATTATTTCATTATGAGCAACTGGATCAATTATCATAAAAACTCCTAAAAAGAAAAGGCATGGCGAACATGCCGGACTCTTTAGGAGTAAGGGCATGTAGGCACATGCCCGATTAAAAAATGAAGCACTTCCATCAAAAGATAGTTGTGCTTCGTCCGTTCAGATTATTTAAATTAACATCAACATCTAATCTGAGGAAATGTTGATACCATTTTCGGCTAAGATAGCTAAAAGTTTAGCATTTTTAGCTTCAGACCTTTGAAGGGCTTCATCTTTAGCTTTGGCTTCAGCTTC
>JBGUIU010000152.1:0-11061 GCA_045113275.1 Paludibacteraceae bacterium | reverse complement strand
AATAGGTATTGGCGCATTGCTCCAGGATGGTATTGGTGATACAATCCGTGTGTCACTTAGTGAGGCTCCCGAAAAGGAGATTCCTGTGGCGCGTAAGTTGGTGGATTATATTCAATCGTCTGCTGAGCGTCATCTGAACACAGCTAGTCTCAAAATCGATACCAGTGTAGTGAATCCGTATTCTTATCATCGACGAGAAACGATTCAACTAGGCAAGATAGGGGGCGGGAAAGTGCCAGTTGTGGTTGCTGATTCAAACGTGGTTTCCTCTTTGTCTGTGGATTATACGAAAGAGCAATTGACGAACACTACAGATTTCTCTCTTTGTTATGCTACCTATTCCTCGTATGAAGAGATGAAGAAGCATTTGACTGATAAAACGGTTATTGTTTTGGATTCGGTTGGTTATCCTGACATGCGAGAGGGAATAAGCGGACAGCGTGCGTTTATTTATCGTCTCATCAACGATGGCATAAAAAATCCAGTGATCATTCGTCGTCGCTATGAAGACAGTGATGTGGAGTCGGTACAAATAAAGGCGGCGGCAGATTTGGGCCTATTCTTCATCGATGGATTGGGGGATGGTTTGTGGATTGAAGCTCCTAATATTGATGCAAAGCAAGTAATCTCTTTGATGTTCGCTATCTTACAAGGCGCACGATCCAGAGTCTCAAAAACAGAATATGTATCATGTCCTAGTTGCGGACGTACGATGTTTGATTTGGAAACCACCTTGTCAAAAATAAAAGCGAAGACTTCACATCTTAAAGGATTGAAGATTGGTGTGATGGGATGTATTGTAAATGGTCCAGGAGAGATGGCTGATGCTGATTATGGTTATGTGGGATCGGCAAGAGGTAAAGTGAATTTATATAAAGGACAAACCTGTCTGGAGAAGCTAATCCCACAAGAAGAGGCTGTCGATCGATTGATACAGCTAATAAAAGATAATGGTGATTGGCAAGATTGCTAAATAAATAAAGCAGAGAGGTCATGAGGCCTTCTCTGCTTTGTGTTTTATATTATGTTAAGAGTTATGTGATTTAGTTTACATAGCTCTTTTTTATATGGACGAAGGAGCAGGTGAGGTTGTCTCGTATTCTTTTGTGAATAGCGCAGCAATCGTTTGTCCATACGTTTTGGATACAGGGATAGACATGTCTATTTCTGTGTCAAGTTCAAGAATCAATCCCTCCTTGGTTTTCCTTAGGACTTTGACCTTGTTCAGGTTGACAATATAAAATCGATGGCAACGTATTAGATTGCTGGAAGAAAAATTCTCTTCAATGTATTTCAGCGAGTTCCTGAGCATGTATTTAGTAGGTTCATTCCTGTTGTTCAGGTAGTAGATGAATATATAGTTATCGGCAGATTGGATGTACAAAAGATCATCTAATCGGACCGAGAGACGAAAAACACCCTTTTCATCGTTGAAATTGATGACGTCGTTTATGAGAAATTCTTTATGTTTGATTAGTTCCTTGATCTGGAAATTTTTCTCTTCAAGGGCAAAATATAGCCAACATATAATATACGGTATGATGAGCAAGGAGACTACAGAAATGATAGTTCTTGGTAATATTATATATAGGTATGATCTGGTATTAGGAACGCAGATATTACGGGCTACGATAGATAATAAAAAGGATATCAAGACCATTTCTTGGACAATCCACCAGCAAAAATGCTTGAAAGAAAGCTTTTTGCGTTGATTTATCTTATAAAAAACGATGCGACTTATCACTAACATCAAGAATCCTAAGGAAATCATCAATGTTAAGTAGTATCTGTATTGATTCTCCTTGATTTCTAGTCCTCTTATTGCAACATCTGGATGATATATAAGAGAAAAAATAATGACGAAGAATACTACAAAACACATAAAACGAAAGATATCTCGTTTTTGTGTCATGAATTTTGGTATATTTCTATCCATAAATTTTAATTTTCGTATGCAAAATTAATAAAATTCTAATAACTGGCAAATGCTATTTTTTCTAGTTCACCCATATATGTAAAATTTGGCACCTAAATAATGAATTTCGTCCCATAGCACTTGTATTTAGTAGCATTTGTTTTTTTTGTAAATAGTGAAACTGTAATTTTGCGATGTTTGAAAAAAAAAGTAAAATGAAGATATTAGGAACAGGCAGTTCGGTACCTCAGTATGAATTAACCAATGATATGCTGAGTGAGATGATGGATACGAGTGATGAATGGATACGGACTCGAACTGGAATACGGAGTCGTAGAATTTTAACAACTGAGACGATTACAGACTTAGCTGTTGATGCTGCAAAAAAATGTGTCTCACAATCCAATATTCCCGCTTCAGAGATTGATTATATATTATGTCATATTATTATCCCCGATATGACTACGCCTTCGCTGGCAAGTGTAGTTAATAAGGAATTAGGATGTACATGTCCTACATTAGATTTGAATGCTGCATGTACGGGATTTATCTATTCTCTTGATGTCGCAGATTCTTTGATTAAAGCAGGAAAGGCAAAAAAGGTTCTGATTGTTTGTGCGGAAAAACCAACTCATTTTGTCGATTGGAACAGAAGAGAGACATGTGTTTTGTTTGGTGATGCAGCAGGAGCTGTTATAGTAGGAGAGGGTGGTGAAGAATGTTATTTCAAGTTGAGTACACATCCGACAGATGCGTTAGCATGTAAGCGAATCCCAACTCCATCACCATTCTATCAGCATAAAGAGGAGGTATATCCATATTTAGAGATGCGAGGAAGAGATGTCTTCCGATTGGCTGTTCATAATTCATTCGAAGATGTAAAGAGTGTTGTAGAGGAAGCTGGACTCACTTTTTCTGATGTAAAATATTATTTGCTTCATCAAGCGAACATTCGAATTTTGGAAGCTATTAGAAATGAATTAAATTTGCAAGAAGAATGCTTCCCTCATAATATCGAGTGTAGAGGTAATACATCTTCAGCAAGTATTCCTTTACTAATGGATGAGTTGAATCGTTCTAATAAGTTTTCTAAGGGTGATACTTTAGTATTAAGTGCCTTTGGTGCGGGATTCACTTCAGGAGCTTGTTTACTTAGATGGTAATGAAATAAGAAATTTAATATAATTTGATATGATTAAGAGTAAGATTTGCGATTTAGTTGGAATCAAGTATCCAATTTTCCAAGGAGGAATGGCTTGGATTTCAGATGCTAATTTGGCAGCTGCTGTATCTGAGGCAGGTGGGTTAGGTATTATATCTGCGATGAACGCAAATGCGGAGTATGTCAGAGAAGAAATTCGTAAATGTAAAGAGTTAACTAAGAAACCTTTTGGCGTTAATATAATGTTGATGAGTCCTTTCGCTGATGATGTTGCGAAAGTGGTTGTTGAAGAAAAAGTAGCTGTTGTTACAACAGGTGCTGGAATGCCATCAAAATATATGCCTGAATGGAAAGCTGCTGGTATTAAGGTGATACCTGTAGTCGGATCAGTTGCGTTTGCTATTCGTCTTGAAAGAATTGGTGCAGATGCTATTATTGCTGAAGGAAGTGAATCAGGAGGTCATGTGGGTGAAACAAACACAATGGCGCTTGTTCCTCAGGTAGTGGATGCAGTAAAGGTACCAGTGTTAGCTGCTGGTGGTATTGCTGATGGCCGTGGTATGGCTGCTGCATTTATGTTAGGTGCTGAAGGTGTTCAGTGCGGAACATGCTTCTTGGTAGCAGATGAATGTAAGGTACATGAGAATTATAAGAAAAAGATTATTTCTGCAAGTGATTGTGATACGATTGTGACAGGTCGTCGTTTAGGCCACCCTGTTCGTTCTTTGAAGACTCGTTTCTCTCGTCAGTTCGCTGAGATGGAAAAGGATTCTTCTAATACAGATGAACAAATAATGGCATTCGGATCAGGTTCTCTGAGAAAAGCTGTTGTGGATGGTAATGTGGAGGAAGGTTCATTCATGGCAGGTCAGATTGCTGGAATGATACATGAGAATCAATCAGCTGCTGCTATCGTCAACAAGATGGTATCAGAAGCAGAAGGTTTATTAGGTAATATTCATAATCGTCTTCAATAATGAGAAGAGTTGTTATAACAGGATTAGGTGTTGTTTCACCCATTGGAAACGATGTTTCTACATTTTGGCATAATTTGCAGTCAGGTGTATGTGGTATCAATACAATCACATTGTATGATACAACAGATATGCCAGTGAAAATAGCTGCTGAGGTCAAAGATTTCTCGGTAGAGGAATATGGCATAGATAGAGGAATGGCTCGTCGTTCAGACCGCTATTGTCAATTCGCTTTGGCTGCTGCTGCTCAAGCCATGGAGGATAGTGCTATCCAAGGATCAATAGACCCTTCTAGATTAGGTGTCTATGTAGGTTCTGGAATTGGTGGAATGCAAACGTTTATTAACGAGTGTATCAAGATGAAGGAAGAGGGCGCTAATAGAGTATCTCCTTTGTTTATCCCTATGATGATTTCTAATATTGCAGCTGGTAATGTTGCTATTGCTAATCATGCAGAAGGCCCATGTCTTCCAGTTGTTACAGCTTGTGCAACAAGTACACATGCTATCGGTGAGGCATATCGTGCAATCGCTTATGGATATGCAGATGCTATCATCGCAGGTGGTGCGGAAGCAACAATCAATCCATTGGCTGTTGGCGGTTTCACAAACTGTAAAGCACTTTCTAAATCAACGAATCCATTGGAGGCTTCTTTGCCATTTGATGCTCGTCGTGCTGGTTTCGTTATCGGAGAAGGTTCTGGTATCGTTGTTTTGGAGGAATATGAACATGCCAAGGCTCGTGGCGCTAAGATATATGGTGAATTATGCGGCTACGGAAATACTTGTGATGCCTATCATTATACTGCTCCTAAACCAGATGGATCATGCGCTTCGCTTGCTATTCGTCAGGCTATGGAACAAGCTAAATATACTTCAGATGATGTCGTTTATGTGAATGCTCATGGTACGGGTACTCCATTGAATGATAAGTCAGAAACAAAAGCATTGAAATTGGCGTTCGGTGAGGAGGATGCAAAGAAATTGCATATTAGCTCATCTAAGTCTATGACAGGTCATACGCTGGGAGCAGCTGGTGGTATGGAAGTGATTATCTCTGCTTTGTCTCTACAGAATGGTGTGGTGACTCCAACGATTGGTTTGACTTCACCTGACCCTGAGTGTGATTTGGATTACACTCCGTTACAAGCAAAGATGGTCGATTTGACACTTGCATTTTCTAATTCATTAGGATTTGGAGGACATAATGCTTGTGTTGCAATCCGTAAGATATAAAAAGATTTTATTGACAGAATAACCTAACCTAACTTAACTTATCTATATTTATATAGTCCTAAGATTTACTTGTTTGTTAAGTTATAAAACCGTAAAAGAGAGATTGTTCGTTATGAATGATCTCTTTTTTCGTTGTTTGTCATTGCCTCTTTTTGGTGACAATGCCACTTAAAATAACTTGCTTTTTCCGTATGAATAGGTGATTCATTTGATTATTTTAAGAATGTTTTATATTTTTGCTGCTCGTTTATGGAAACGTATGAATTTTATTCGTTAGAGTGTGTATTGGTTTCATATTATTTTATAATTGTGTAACACTGAAAAAATTATTTTAATTATTTTTTTTATGAAAAAGGTTATTTTTTGCATTTGTATTTTCTTCGGTACGTTGTTCAGTTCTTATGCTCAACCAGACCATCGAATTTCTTTGGGGGTCGGTTTGTTCAGTTATGCGTATATAGATGAGTTAATATGGGAACATACTGATGTTGATTATTATTATCCAGATGTGGATGACTATGGTACATATGAGTACACTGAGGAGAAATTACAATCACTACCAACCAACTTGAATCTTCATTACGAATGTACATTGGGTAAACACTTCGGTATTGGCCTTTGTTTGGGGTATGATTACTTTAAAATGAGACAGGAAACAGAGTATGTCACTACAGTAGGAGAAGAGGTAAGTCCCCGTGGATATAGATATCCTGTATGGGATTCTCGTCATGAGTATGGAAAACTTTATAGACATGTTTTGAGTTTCATGCCTGAGGCTACTGTCTATTGGTTCAAGAAACGTCATGTTGCCATGTACAGCAAGTTGGCAGCAGGTGTTCGATTTAACATTGAGAAGCGAGTGATTTGTAGTATGGACACTGAAGAAACAAGATTGGCGGATCGTCATTTTTATTGTCAGGTCTCTCCTGTATGTGTTGAGGTGGGCGGACAATATTGGCGTGGTTTTGTAGAAGCTGGTTTCGGCGCACAAGGTGTTATACAGTATGGTGTGAAGCATACCTTCAAAGGCAAAAAAGGACAAACGGATGAGGAATAAAAAAGGTTTGATTGCAATTTTTTCAATAGCCATTGCTTCTGCTTGTGCTCTGGTGAGTTGTGATCCTTGGGTTAGTTTTGATGTGTATTTGTATAATGCTACATCAGAGACGATTGTTTTTCGTGCCATTCAAAAAGAACAGACAGATTCGGTTGATGTCGGGTGTAATATTGAGGGAAAGGATTCTGTTGTACTTGCTAGTGGAGAACGTGTGATTTTGTTTCAAGATGGAGAATATGGATCTTATTTGAGTAGAGAAGATATGCCTAATCATATGAAATATGCATATCCTTACGGCATACAAATAGAATTTGAAACTGGCGAACCATACACGTATTATCCAGATTCTGCAGATTCAGATTTTCATTCTCCGTATAACTATAGGTCTTTTTCTTATCATGAGAATAAAAAAATCCATGAGGTGACATACAATGTGTTGTATTAGTTAGTGTCCTGGATTAAGGAAAAGGAAGAATAAAAAAAATCTGTCACATTGCGTGACAGATTTTTTTATGTATAAAGATTACCTGAATTATTTTACATAGTCAGCAGCTTTCTCTAATGCTTCATTGATATTGGAGCATATGTTTTCTTTTCCTAGTAAAACATCCATTCTTGCTTTGATAAGTGTGCTTTCAACATGCTTGTTTACACCAGACAGAACGACTCTGATACCCGCTTTCTGTGATTGAATACATAGATTCTCCAAGTTGTGTAAGCCAGTTGAATCGATGAACGGTACTTTTCGCATACGGATGATACGAACTTTCGGTGTCTCTGCCACACTTTGCATTACCTCGTCGAATTTGTTTGCAATACCAAAGAAGTATGGTCCGTCGATTTCATACACTTCGATGCCAGCTGGAATGATTAACTTTTCTTCGTGTACAGCTACATCGAGATTCTCTCCTGGATCGATTTCATCGTGGAATACACGGATAACAGAGGTCTCGCTTGTACGACGTAGGAATAATACAACAGCAAGCAACAAACCAATTTCAATGGCAATGGTTAAGTCGAAGATTACGGTTAAGATGAAAGTAACCATCAAGACGGAGAAGTCGGACTTCGGACTTTTCCATAAAGAGACGAATGTTTTCCATCCACTCATGTTGTAGGCAACGAATATCAAAACACCAGCTAAGCATGGCATTGGGATATAACCGACGAATTTACCTAAGAATAAAAGAACAAGCAGCAAGACGAACGCGTGAATGATACCGGCAACAGGGGTTCTTCCACCGTTGTTAATGTTTGTCATTGTACGAGCGATAGCACCAGTAGCTGGTATTCCGCCGAAGAAAGGCACAATGACATTAGCGATTCCTTGACCAATCAATTCGGTGTTGGAGTTATGCTTGTCTCCGATAACACCATCCGCAACCATTGCAGATAGTAGAGATTCGATGGCACCTAACATGGCGATTGTAAAGGCCGCTGGGAATAGTTTACGGATGACACCGATAAGGTTCTGACTCTCACCTAAGTTCATGTCAGGTATTTGTGGCGTTGGTATTCCGGTTGGAAGTTCGTACAAATCACCGATTGTTTGAATGCTGTTGATGCCGCAATAGGTCTTGAGAATGAATACAGCAATTGTTGCAATAATGATTGCGATCAAAGAGCCTGGAATTTTCTTTGAAATTTTCGGCGTGAATATGATGATTAACAAACTGACGATTCCTGTACCAAATGACCACCAATTGATTTTGTTGATGTTCTGGAAGTAACAGATCCATTTGTGGATAAAATCAGCTGGAACTTTTTCTATGCCAAGGCCAAAAAGATCATTCATTTGTGTGGAGAAGATGGTCAAGGCGATACCACCTGTGAATCCAACAATCACTGGATAAGGAACGAATTTGATAATGCTACCCAATTGCATGAATCCCATCAGGATAAGTAGGATTCCTGCCATGATGGTGGCAATCATTAAGCCTGATAATCCAAAATCTTGTATGATACCATATATGATGATAATGAATGCACCTGTCGGACCTCCGATCTGAACTTTTGAACCACCAAATAAAGAGATGAGTAATCCTGCAATGATTGCAGTGACTAACCCCTCTGTCGGTCCAACACCAGAAGCAATACCAAATGCAATAGCCAATGGAATGGCAACAATTCCGACAATGATTCCTGCCATGAAGTCGGTGATAAATTGTCCTTTGTCGTATCTCTTGATACATGAAAATAATTTAGGACTAAATACATCTTTGAATGATGCTTTCATACTACAAAATGATAATTATTTTATGTTATTAATTCGTCTTTAATCGAAATTTATTTTATAACTATTTAATATTCAGATATAAAGCAGTAATTAAAAAAGAAGTGCAAATTTACCTCTTTTTATGAAAAAGACAAAACGATGGGTGACTTTTTTTCTGAATATGTGTACGTGTGATATGAAATATATGCTATATATGATGTATAGCTATGACAAAAAGGGTGTTTGACGTGAAAATGAAACAATAGTACATATAGTTGAACGGTTTCTTATAGTGTTGAGGTGGGGGTTGCTCTATTTTTGCTATGTTGTTAAGAAAATTATAGTGCGAATCTAAATACTGTAAGAAATGAAAAATACATTAAAAAAATGGTTGATTGGAGGTGCTTTAGGACTCTCCTTCAATGTTGTTTTGGCAGATAACCCAATTATTCAGACCTATTATTCTCCTGATCCGGCACCGGTTGTCATAGATGATACGGTTTTTGTTTATACGGGAAACGATCTAGGAGGAGATTTTTTTACTATGGACGGATGGAGAGTTTCTTCTTCTACCGATATGGTGAACTGGACCGACCGAGGTACAATCATATTGAGTTCCAGAGATTTTCCAAATGCTAATAGGAATGGCGACTGGGCTGCACAGGTCATCCGTCGTAATGGCAAGTACTACTACTATGTAACGGTGTCATCATCGACGGGGGGAGGCTATGCCATCAACGTGGGTGTGGCAGACAGACCTGAAGGCCCTTTTAAGAATGCTTTGGGAGATAGACATTTGGCAGGACCGAACTGGTCGTATATCGACCCAACTGTGTGGATCGATGACGATGGTCAAGCCTATCTCTATTGGGGAAATGCAAAATTGTTTTGGGCAAAACTGAATGAAGACATGATCTCCTTTAACGGAGGAATTCATGAAGTGGATATGAGTCGTGGCTTTTCATCTGGAGGCTCCTCTGTTTATACGGAAGGTCCATGGATTCATAAACGTAACAATAAGTACTATATGCTATATGCTTCCCACGGTACAGGAAATGGTGGTGAACGAATCTCATACTCTACCAGTGATTCTCCAACCGGTCCATGGACTTGGGGTGGACTGATTATGGAACCAAGTACAGGTTCTGCATTCACAAACCATTGCGGTATCATTGAATTCAAGGGACGTAGTTTCTTCTTTTATCATAACCAACGTCGAGTTCCCGGTGCCGGTGGTTATAATCGTACATCAGCAGTGGAGGAGTTTACTTGGAATGCTGATGGTTCGATACCTAGAATATATATGTCGGATGGGGGTGTGGTTAACCCTATCCATTTCTTGGATCCATTCAAACGAGTGGAGGCGGAGACCAAAGCATGGAGTTATGGAGTAGGTGCAGAAAAAAATAATAATGGAGTTTATATTAACAAGATTCATAACAATGATTACATCAAGGTTCGTTGCGTGGATTTCGGAGAGATGGGTGCAGATTTCTTCACAGCATCAGTCTCAAGTAAAAATAATGCGAGCATCGAAATTCGTTTGGATAAACAGGATGGAGAGTTGATAGGTACGTTGCAGGTAGAGAATACAAACGGTGCATGGCGTGAGATAGAGTGTGAGGTGGACAATACGATTGGCAAACATGATATTTTCTTCGTGTTTAAGGGTGCAGCTAATACAGAGCTGTTTGATTTCGACTATTGGTATTTCACCAGCAATTCTGTTATTGTTCCTCAAACGCCTTATAATGGTATAGCTCATTCTATTCCTGGTAAGATCGAGTTCGAGGATTATGATGAAGGAGGTCAAAACAGAGCCTATTATGACGCTGATATGGAGAATCAAGGAAAACAATACAGAGAGGATAGGGTGGATATCGTAACAGTAGCACCTGACGATGATCCATCAGAAGGCTATGCTATCGGATTCACCAATGAAGGTGAGTGGTTGGAATACAGTGTTCAGGTGAAAGAGTCGAAGGCGTATGAATATGAACTTCGGACAGCGTGCGGACTTAACACTTCCGGTATTCAGTTGTTTTTAGATGATAAAGAGGTGAGTCAGGAGATTGAGATTCCTAATACGGAAGATTGGAATACCTATACAGTGGTGAAAGGAAAGACAGAAGAATTGACAGAAGGAGAACACATTCTGAGAGTATTGTTAACGGCACCTTATGCCAATTTGGATTGGATTCGGTTTATTGGGGAGGGTGACGTGTCATCCGCTATTGAGGTGAACAATGAAGCTATTACATATCCATTCGTGGCTACAGTCTACGACTTGAGTGGAAGAGTGTGTGGTACCATAACCATCCAGTCGTCCGATGATGAGGAGTTGAGGCTGCAATTACGCAAAGCGAATCTTCCAGCAGGTACTTATCTGATTAAGGCAAATCAATATCACCGGATATTTATCTGTAAGTAAATATAGGTTCGAAAGGTTGAAACCATTATAAAAACGACTTACAATCACAAGCGATTGTAAGTCGTTTTTTCA
>JBGUIU010000151.1:0-24691 GCA_045113275.1 Paludibacteraceae bacterium | reverse complement strand
GCCAAGGTAATATGGGATTGTTCGTTTCTGATTGTGTAACAGAGATAAAAGACTGTAATTTCAAGCATAATTATAATACAGCAGTTTATGTGTCGTCTTATCAAAAACAAACAGGTCTCACAGTGACCCGTTCAACGTTTGAGGAGAACGAAGGTTATTCCTTGTCATTGGGATGTCCGTTCAATGTGAACAACTGTACATTCCAGTCCCAGGGCGCTGTTTCAATTGCTTCTAGTGCGAGCGGTATCATGGCGAACAACACAATCATGAGTGATGTAAGTGTACAGAGTTCGGATGTCAAGTTTGTAGGAAACATTCTGAACGGAGCTATCACAACATTAGGAGATGGTAAGTTCACCACTTTGTATAACCTAATCTCGGCTGCTAATGAAGAAGTCACAACAGACAAGACAGACGTAAAGGCAGACGCTGAACTCATCCTTGCCGTGTTGGATCAAGAAGGTGCAAAGACAAGTGATAACGGTGGTTTCACTCCAACGATAGCCTTGTTGTCAGATACGCTTTCAGACGGTAGAAGCATCCGTGTTCCATTGGAAGAGACAACGGTGACGGAAGACCAACGTGGTGTGGCTCGTTTGGAACCAACCTGTATGGGTGCTGTTGAAATGGGTTGTGTCTTGAGAGAAAGAAGTATCTCGGATACAATTATAGCAGGTGATTCATTCTTATCGAAAGTATATAAAAAGGCAGGTGTCTATGAAAATCTCATGGATACGATCCAAGATGTGAATGGATGCGATATAATTACGAATTATACGCTTGTTGTAGTACCAAATCCTTCATTGAAGGAGTACTTCGTGAAAGAGAAGGGTGAAGGCGACGGAAGTAACTGGGATGATGCAATGGATGTGGAGACATTCGCATTCGTATTACCAAGAGTATCCGACGGTACGAAGTTCTACATCGCTGAAGGTGAATATCAACCTATATATGATATGGACGGAAAGATCCCTTCAGAAAAAGAAGCACATAGTAAACGTTTCTACACGGAAAAAGTTGTAAGTCTATATGGAGGTTTCCCTTCTTCAGCAACGGGAACAGATATGACAAATGATCCTAAGAAATATCGTACGGTGTTTAGTGGTGACTTAGGTCATGATAATCCGTCAGAGTTTAGTGTGGAAAATGATTATGCTGATTTCCGCAAGAATGATGTCAGTCATCTATTGTATCTCTCTCCAATGACCGCAGGTGATATTGAAATAAAAGGTATATCTTTTGAAAATGTATATCAGTCAACAAAAGAAGGTACTCTTATCGTTTCAATTTACAGCAATACAAAGGATGAGGTGAATTGTACAATCAGTGAATGTACGTTCTCACAAGGTAATGCTGCATTGTCAATCATAAATTGTACAGCAGAGGTGAAAGATTGTTATTTCAAGAATAACTATTCACAGGCCCTTACATTGATGAATGATGATAAATCAGACATCATCGTAACCCGTTCAACGTTTGAGCAGAGTGGTTCGTCGACGATTTCAGGTTCATTCAATGTAAACAATTGTACGTTCTTGGCTTCTGGATCTATTTGGATTTCTGCAAATTCAAGTGGTATTATGACAAATAATACGATATTGGGTGATGTTAGTATCGCAAGTCCAAAAGTTACTTTTGTAGGTAACATTGTAAGCGGTAAGATGACGGCTATTCCAAATGAAGGTGAGACAATCACTTCTTCATATAACCTTTATTCAGCTATGAATGAAGATTTGACAATCAGCGAAACAGATGTGAAGGCTGATGAGGATCTTATTTTAGGTCTGTTCGCGAAGAAAGGAACAAAGACTAGTGATAATGGAGGTTTCACACCAACGATAGCCTTGTTGTCAGATACACTTTCTGACGGTAGAAGCATCCGTGTTCCATTGTCAGAGACGAATGTAACAGCAGATCAACGTGGTGTGACTCGTCTCGAACCAACTTGTATGGGAGCTTATGAAATGGGCTGTAGTACAAAACGTAAGTATGAATCAAAATCCATTGTGGCTGGAGAAAGCTTCTTGTCAAAGGTTTATCTAAAGGCAGGCGTTTATGAAGAAATTGCTGACACAACCCAAGACGAGAACGGTTGTGATGTGATTATCAATTATACACTTACAGTGACTCCAGATCCTTCCGTGAAAGAGTACTACGTGAAGGTTGACGGAACTGGCGCTGGAAGCAATTGGAATGAGGCAATTAATGGAGCAGACTTTGCGTTTATCTTACCAATGGTACCAGACGGTACGAAGTTCTATATTGCAGAGGGTGAATATCAACCTTTGTATGATGAGGATGGTAAGGAACCAAAGGATTCTACTGCTAGACGATTCTATACAAAACAGATTGTAAGTCTGTATGGAGGATTCCCTGCTGATGCGAAAGGTACAGAAAAGAAAAGAGATCCAAAGCAATATCCTACAGTGTTTAGTGGAGACTTGGGTCATGATAATCCGACAACATTCAGCATGGATGATATGTATGCTAACTTCCGCAAGAATGATGCTAGCTTCTTGTTGAAGATAGTAACGTCAAGTGCTGGTGATATGGAAATCAAAGGTATAACCTTCTCTCATACAAATCAGACAACCAAAGAAGGAACACTTGCTGTTAGTATTTCTAACATAGGAAAAGGTGAGGTGAATTGTTTGATAAGTGAATGTACAATGACATTTGTACAAGATGGTTTGTTTACATCCGATTGTGCTACGGAAATTAAGGACTGCTATTTCTATAATAATTATAATCAGGGAGCTTATATAGCAACTTCTGATAACAAATCAGACCTTACCGTAACTCGTTCAACATTTGAAAATAATGGTGCTACTTCGTTGCTGATTTCGTGTCCATTCAATGTGAACAACAGTACATTCCTTTCTGCAGGAACAATTACCTTCAATCAAAATTCAAATGGTGTTATGGTAAATAACACGATATTGAATGATGTAAGTGTGATGAGTGAGGATATTAAGTTTGTCGGTAATATCATAACAGGTGAAATCTTTAAGATTGGTGCTGGTGAAGTTACCTCTTCATATAACCTTGTTTCATCAGCAAATGAGGAGTTTGAAGGAACTAATACTGATTTGAAAGCAGACGAGGAGACTATTCTTGGCTTGTTAGAGAATAATGGTGATCAGTCAAGTGACAATGGAGGCTTTACACCAACAGTTCTTCTTACAAATGATAAGTTGCCTGATGGTACAGGTATTCGTTTCCCACTTAGTGATACAATGGTTACAAAGGATCAACGTGGAATAGAACGTAAGGAGCAGACTTGTATGGGAGCTTGTGAGATCGAATGTGTCTCAGAGACTATCTTGACAGGACGTATCGATACAATAATGTCTGGTTTGACTTATAATGGTGTAGTCTATCCTACAGTTGGAACCTATGAGTTGGAAGATTCGGTGATGAATCAAGGTGGATGTTACGACTATATTATTTCTAAGTTAGTTGTCATTCCATTTGATATTCCAACGATGTTCACTCCATATAATGCAAACGGCAAGAACGATATCTTTATGCCAGGATATGAGGTGTATATCTATAATGTATATGGTGAATTGATTACTCACTCATCTAATGGATGGGATGGTAGATATAAGGATGGATTAGTAATGCCAGATACGTACATTTATGTGTTGATTGTTGATGGTGAACAGAAGAAGGGTACCGTAACGGTTGCAAAGTAGTTTGTAATTGATGAATGATCTTTAGAATCTCAAATGCTGAATTTGTTATAAAAAAGAATAGTTATGAATAAAACAATAAGTAGAAAAGCCCTTTTGACTATATCGTTTTTGATGTTTGGTTTTTCGTTGATGGCAATCGATTTTGAAAAACTTAATACGGAATTGAATGATTATTATGTCAAACCGGATGGAACTGGTGATGGTTCTTCGTGGGATAAAGCAATGGGAAACAAGGAGTTTTCCTATATGTTAGGTCATGCTCGAAAAGGTGCGACATTTCATTTGGCAGCGGGAACGTATGTGCCAGTTCTAAATTCTACTTATGAAGAAACAACAAATCCAGATTTGAATGTCTATAAGATAAAAAATACAGTGAGTATTATTGGTGGTTATCCTCAAAAACCGACAGAGAATGATGTGAGTAATCCACAGGAAAATATTACGTTGTTTACATCGGATTTGAAGGGAGATAATAAGATAGATGATTTGGAGAACAATAGAGAGGATGATTTAATGGGATGTTTGTCAATCGAAAATGTTGAAGAGGCAGTCTATCTATATGGTATAAAATTTAGTGGAACAGCACGTAAAGCTTATTATGATACAAATGCAATATGTTCTATCAGATGGTCTGTGGCAGATGTAAGCAATTGTGTATTTGAAGGTTGCCATAATCCAATAAAGATAGAAAAGAGTGAGGTGAATTTTACCAATTGTATTTTTAGATATAATAACACTTCTTTTTTGTGGTCGATTGGTGATGTCAATGTAACATCCTCTACATTTGAGAATGAGGAACAAACTGCTCTTTATTCTACTCATACTTATTTTATGGGTGCTACTGATTCACAAAGCAAAAGAACGATTCGTGTTGATAATTGCACATTTAGAAATGTTTCGAATTTGAAAATAGGCTCTGAGAGTGACTCTATTCATACTCAATATTATTTCAATAATAATACGGTTCTAATTGATGAGGGTTCTGCTGCATTCCGGTGTATGACCAAGTTGACGGGTAATATCATTTCTGCTCCTAAGATTACGGTGGTCGGTAACAGTTTTGGAGAGACGGTTCATCCTGTATATAATGTGTTATGTTCAAATGATATTAATGATAATTTTATTTTCTCAGATGCGACCAATATTAAGGTAACTTCATGTTCCGCTTTCTTATCTACTGAACTAAAGAACAATGGAGGTTATACACCGACGTTGGCTTTGAAATCAGATGTGCTGAGTATTGGAAAAAGTCTTCGATTCCCTCTTACTGAGACGACGGTAACTTCCGACCAACGATATATGAAAAGGAGTGAAAAGACATGTGTTGGTGCTTATGAATTGGATGCAACGGAGTTCTCTCCTGTCGTTAGAAAGGTGCGTCCTGATACAATAATGGCTTACGATGTATATCCACTCTCGGGGAAATCGTATCCTATTGGATATAACGTAGTAAGTGAAACGATAAAGAATGCTCGTGGAGTTGATAGCTTGGTCATTTTGCATCCTCTCTATGTGATGCCAGACCCTGCAGTGAAAGTTTATTATGTAAAACAAAAAGGTGAAGGTGACAAGTCCGGTAGATCATGGGATAACGCTATGAATGATAGCTCATTTGCTTATGCTTTGTTGAAGTTAAGTAGTGATGATGTTACCTTCCATATTGCAGAAGGAGTCTATAGACCAGTCTTCGATACGTTGGGTGGATTCTCTGAAGAATCTGCGCTGCATTCATTCTATTCAAAGCATAATGTTACGTTGATAGGTGGTTATTCTTCTGCTTATCCTTCTAAGCCTACTGATCCATCAACATATATTACTACATTTAGTGGCGATTGGTTGAACAATAATACGAGTGATACATGTCCGAATAGATATGATGATGTGATTCGTCTTTTACTTTTAAGTCCAATGGAAAAGGGTGAGATAAAGGTATATGGTATTCATTTTCGCTATTGTTCGGGAGACAGGAGTGGAGCACAGTCTTTGATATGTTTGAACAGGAACTCATTATTATCGATTGAAAAATGTTCATTTGATTATGGAGCTGCAGGTATTAACACTTCAGATGGTGATCTTTCTATTAAAGATTGCTCATTATATATGGGAAATTCCCATTTTTCAAGTAAAAATATCAAGATAGAAAACTCGACATTTGTCACCTCTTTTATAAATTTTTATTACTTACAGGAGAATTTAAGTGTTAAAAATAGTACGTTTGTACTAGATAACTTTAGTATTATAAAGGGAGATGTGGATAAAGCTTTCTCTGCTCAGTTTGTTAATAATACCTTTCTGTTGTCGTATAGTATCTCATTGATGAAGGGTGTCTATTCTTTTGTTGGCAACATTCTTAAGGGTCCTATTACAATGGAAGAAAATACGAATGTCACATCATCTTATAATGCTTATTCTAAAGATAATGAACAATATGTCTTTATTTCAAAAAAGGATGTGCTACTTGATGATGATCAGTATAATCTATTATTGGACAATACTGACGGCGAATGGATTTGTAGTAGAAAAAATGGAGGATTCACGCCTACGATTGCACCGTTGACAGACTCTCTTTCGGATGGAACAACAATTCTTTTCCCATTGTCAGAGACATCTGTAGTGACGGATCAACGAGGAAGAAAAAGAAATGAACTTACTTGCATGGGCGCATGTGAGTTGATATCAGAAACTGAAACGGACACTATTATTCCAATCAGTTTAAACGGTGTGCCAACACTCTTCACTCCATACAATCTTAATGGTAAAAACGATATCTTCATGCGAGGTTATGAGGTATATATTTATAACCTGTACGGAGGATTAGTCTGTCATTCAACCAATGGTTGGGATGGTAAAGTTAATGATGAATATGTTTCTCCTGGAACGTATGTATATGTGCTGGTGATGGGAGACGAAAAGAAGAAAGGTACCGTTATTCTTTCGAAATAATATTTATAATATACGAGGAAGATGTTATTTGATGCATTCGGGCGTGCGACATTTTATGTATGATTGTTAATGTTGACCTAAAATTGAGTCGCAGCCCTATTTTGATAATATAACATTTACTTATATATTTGCGAAAGATTTTTGATTTTATGGTATATGAATAAATGTTACTATAAACTTCCGTTCGATTTTGCTTCTGTTTTAGATGAAAATAGAGGGTATGCAGAAATGTGTACGGAGATAGAGTCCATCGATCAACATATAGAAATGTTGATTGGTACCTATCCGGGAGAACATTGTTATGATAGAAATTATGGAACAGGAATATGGGATATGGATTTCGAGAGAATTGTTTCTTTGGATGCATGGAAAACTCGTTTCGTAGAGTGCCTTTCTGAAGCAATATCTAAATATGAACAACGTATTTCTAATTGTTCTTTCCGATTGGATGTTGAAGATGTTATAAAAGAGAACGTGCTGTCAAAAAATGTCAGTATCCGTAAAAAAGTCGATATTTATATCGATGCTATTTTAAATTCTGCAGGATCGAAATGTAGCTTATATTATACCCTTTACTTAGGTCCTCTTTCTAAAGATTGATAAGATGAATAATTTTAGAGAAAGCAAAGAGGAGATAATGAATCGAATGATTCGTACTGCTCTGGATTATTGGAATATAAAAAAGGTTGAGAACTTAGACCCTTTCATCCGTCTTTTAATAGAAGCATTGTCAATGCAATTGCACTATCTGTCTGATGATATTGCAGATATTGAAGTGCGTGCGATGAAAAGATTGAGTGAGGTGCTTCTTCCGGAGGTGGTGACAGTAGTTCGTCCTGCTCATGCTATCGTGCATGTGAATCCGACTGCTACAGGAATCTCTACAAGCTTGTTCGATGGCTTTTCTGCCGTTTCTCCTTTCGCTGGAAGAAAGTCTGAACAGAAATTTTCATTCTATCCGGTTTGTAATACACCGTTAAGAAAAGGAAATGTAAAGAAAATTATTGTGGAAGGTGATGTCTATGAGGTTCTTCCAGACCAAAATAAACAGCTGCTTCTGAAAAATAATACCATTCCTGAAAATGTAAATAGATTGTTCGTGGGGGTTGATTTGGATGAGAAAACTTGTGACCTACAAAACCTCTCTTTCTATTTCGATTTTCCTAATATGGACGGTCGAAACAACTATTTGCATCAACTCTCTTCTTGCTCATGGAAATTCCAAGGTGAACGGATTCAGACCATTAGAGGATTATATAAAACAATTGCGAAGGAAGAGAAAAACCTTCCGAACTTCTTTAGAGAAACAAAAAATGACTGTAGCGTTGATGAAACAATAGTGGATTTTTACAAAGAAAACTATATCACCATTCGCCAGTCTTTACCAGTCAAGGAGACGAATTACACGAAATGTCCTGACGAATTCCGTTCTTATGGCTATGAGATCGATGAACAGTTGTTCACCACTGATCTTCTTTGGTTTGAGGTGGATTTCCCTGCTCAGTTTAGTTCGTCTATCTTGTCGGATATTCAAATCTCTATCAATACGTTCCCTGTTGCAAATAAAGAATTGCATCTGAACACGAGTATGGTAAAGAAGGAATTCGGTGTCATCCCACTTACGCTTTCCAATGATGAGTTCTTCTTTGATGTTGTGGAGGTGACCGATGATGCAGGACGTAACTATAGAAACTCTTATGGATACAAGGAAAATCCTGCAGACCTCTATTTCTCCTTACGTAAAGGTGGATGTGAATCGTTTGACCAACGTAGCGCAAAAGAGTATCTTACGCGTCTCCAGAGCTTGTTGCAGGATGAATTAAGTGCTTTCTCTTCTTCTGAAATAGGAAATAATTCGGAGAGCGTCTATTTGATCGAAAACTTATTACATAAGATGGATATGGTCTCCAATCGTTCTACAGACAAGCGTGAGGAACCGTATTATATATTCCTTGAACCGCAACAAAAGACATCGTATTTCTATGTGAAGTACTGGACTTCCTATGGACCGATGGCGAATGGTATGCGTATCGGTATGGCTTTGAATATCACTGCAGACCTCTATGGTAATTACGAGGAGCCTATATTATTAACCTCTACTGTGGGTGGTAGTGAACCGCTCTCAGAGCAGGCAAGAATTGCAAAATTCAAATATATTCTGAGCAGCCGAAATCGTATTGTCACCAATAATGATATTCGCAATTTCTGTTTCTCTGAATTGCCAGATTCCCTCAAAGATGTCGTTATTGAAAAAGGAATATGGAAAGGTAACGAGGAGGGAAATGGCTTGCTCCGTACAATTGATGTCCATCTGATTATGAACAAGAACATCCCTGACAAACAAAAAACAGAGATACAGAATGATATTTATGGCCAGTTAAAGGCCTTGTCTCCGATGACATATAATTACAGAATTTTTATAGACTAAGTAATATGATTTCAGGATTAGGAAATTTTTTCGTCAACTATTTGTTACTCCCTATTGTATTCCTTATACTTGGGGTTATCTCAGTTGTTATAGCAAAGAAGAATGAACTCTTATCGGATAAGAAAGCCGTTTTCTATGTGTTGCTTTCCAGTTTGTTGTTTTCCCTTTTTGGGTTGTGCGGGTTCTTTGGCATAAATTTCATGCCTTATGTGTTTGTCTTCCTACAATTCCTTTTCTTGTTGCTCGGATGGCTTGATTACAAGTTGTTGCATTATTTTATTAAAACGCTGAAAACGAAAAGTCCGTTCTTCACGTTGCTGATCATGCTTCTGCAGTTGGTCTTGTCGTGGGCTCTGTTCTCGATTTTATTTAATGTGACTAACGAACTACAGTATGGTTTCTGGGCGGCAACATCATTGTTCCCACTTCTGTTTATTCCTTTGTTTATCATTATGTATCAATCTTATTTACAGATTCCTGCAGAGATATTCAAGATGAAGGTGTATAAAACAGCTGAAACATTTGAACTGCCTCATACCGAGATTGACGTAGAGTCTCTTTCCGTATATGAGATCGAGATACCTAAGAAGGTGGATGATGAGGAACCTATCCGCATCAAGGCTAAGGCAGTCAATTCATTTGTGTTTGGTACATGGTTTGGTATGATTGTCACGGATTATAACAATAAGAAGGTTGATAATCAGATTGAGATAAATGATAAAGAAGAGTCGTATGGCTGGATCTTCTATACAGAGAAAACATTGATGAAATCAAGAAGATATCTGGATCCAGACATTAGCTTCGAAGAGAATAAGTTAAAGGGAGATGAGTTAATCATTGCAAAAAGAGTAAAAAAAGTAGAATAAATATTTTATAATTATGAATACAGTTTTCAAACCAATCAATTGGATGCAGGGGATGAATGTTTCGTCCGCTCATTTTATTGCAACAGAAAATTTCATGACAGAACGTATGATGAAATACGTTGAACTTCTACAGGGAAAATTTTCATTCGGGTTGTTGCCTTCTTCATCTACTACAGAGGATGAGGATGAAATGGCTCTTGAGGTTGTTGGAAAAGGAAAGGGTACGAAACTTGTCCTATATTCATACCATGGTTTGACACAAGGTGGTTGTTATATCGATTTAGAAACCAATGATGAGTCTATTAGTTGTGACTGTGTAGAGGATGATTCTATTGTCAGTGATGGATGGGATGTCGTATTATCTGTCGCACCTTTCGAAAGACGTCCATGTGGTGAACCTAATATTCAGGAAAACCCACCACGATACCCTTTTGTGGAGCCGGTGTATCGTCTTACGTTGGTCGCAAGAGAAAAAGATCAGATTAATGAATATGGTCCTTGTGATGTCGTGATAGGTCACTTGATACAAAAAGATGATCTGTTTAAATTGGATGGAAGATTCATTCCGCCTTCATTAGCCATGTCATCTTATTCCACTTTGATACAGTACATGAAAGCCTTCTCTCAACAGATCGCTACTATTAAGGAGTGCGTTGGTACGATTATCGAGAAGGCCTATTCGCCTAATGCTAATCGTTCGGATGTCTTGTTGAATGTGATTGAGATATGCAAGGATATACAACGTGAGATTGCCCGTAGCTATTTTACGTGGAGAAACGAGGGAATGTCGCTCGCTCCTGTTCAGGTGACTCAAATCATCTCTTCTTTGTCTAACGCTATCTTGACGTCATTGACTTTCATGTCAAAGCAGGGTAAGGATGATGTGTTGAAATATTTCTATGAGTGGAATGGTATCACACCATCGGCTTTTGAACAAGTGTTGGATGATTTGGTTCGTTTGAAATTCAATCAGAACCGCATTGAGCAATCTATGAAAGCTGCAGAGGAAGTTCTACAGATGTTGGTTGAGTTGTTCATCAGCTTGAGTCGTCTTGATTATGTCGGACAACATAAGGAAAGTATGGTTGTCTCAGTTTCTTCTGTTAAAGAAGAACAACCAGAAGCTAAGAAAACAAGTTGGTTATTGTAATGTAATATGAAGGGGAAAGAGCAGGAGATAGTAGCAAAAAACTCACTTTATACTGATTATAGAGCAGAGTTTCTGGCAGCATTCCTTATCGATAATGGTATAAATGAGAATGAAGTACGCATTATACGAAACGGAATTGCTAAGGCTGGAAAGTCTGTCGAGAAAATCGGTTGGGAGTATTCTCAGGATAAGTTCTCTAAATTCTTGTCGATTTATACAAGGAAAAGAAACCTGTATGAATCATTGCCAGAGGGACTTTTCCATAGACCGCTCAGTATAGATGATAAAAAGGATAAACATGCCGTAATCGAGTCATTTAAATATGCTCGTCAAGTGGCACTTAGTGCATCCTTCTTCTTCAGACCATTTGAGATGTCTATTGATAGAATGCTTGTGTTGGCTAATCTGTATGAGTTGCAGTTAGACAAGAGAAATGAGCATCCTACTTTCATCCAACTGCTTAACCCATATTGGTCAATCTTACGTAACCTGCCTTTGGATAAGGCTCTGTTGGTGATTTCGTTCTTCTCTCAGGCTTACAGACTGAAACATCCAGATGAAATTGCAGAGGTCTTGTCTGAACTCTTGGAATGTGATGTGACGATAAAATTGGAGAATAAATACTCCACCTTCCCTTCTGATTATCAATGGAAATTGGGTGAGTCTCAGTTGGGCCTTGGTTCGATATTCGGTGGGTCGGTTGGCGATTGCTATCCTATGATGACAGTGGATATTAAGAATCTGTCACGCTCGCAGAGCAAATTGCTGTATAAGGACAGCGTGGCTTATTCTCAGCTGACACAGATTCTCGATATGTTTGTTCCTGCAGATGCAGAGTTAAAAATTAATATTAGTATAACAAAAAAAGAGGCAGGCTTTTCTTTGACTGATGATCTTGAAAACTCGCCGATTCTTGGATTTACAACTATTTTGTCATGAAATCATTAAACGGGAAAGAGGTATTGCTAGCGTATGTGAAGTTCACAGCTTGTATGGTAGCCCTCATTGTTATGGTACAGTTTTTCATCTTCTCTTTTTTGAGATCGTCAGAGGCTGAGATCACTGAGATAAAGATGAAGACAGGTGATAGCGAAATAATCTTTAGAGAACAGTCAGATTTGTGTGACAGATACGAAGAGATTTTCTCGTTGTGTCGTGCCTTTGACGTGTCAGATAATTCAAGATCTGATTTTCTGATGCAGTCAATTGCGTCTCGTAAAAAGGAAATAGAAGGGAAATTAGAGGAACTGCCCCAAAGAGATGTGCAGTTGCACTCGTTCATGCTATCAAAGATGAATGAATTCTTTCGTGTTAGAGATTCTATCTCTGTCCTTAAAAAAGAGGAACAGAAGGTAAAAAATAATTTTCTCACGTGTAGCGGTGATTATGAGAAAGTGAGAGTTAAAATAAGACATGGTGTTTTGACAGCTAATTAATAGAAGTATGGGAAAAAGTAAAGCTCAATCAACTGGAAAAGAAAAACTGGCGGGATTCTTTTATGTATTCTTGGTCTTTTTAGTAGCATCAGTAGTGTGTTCATTCATTCTGTTTTTCTCAGGCTCGGATTACCGTTTTGCTCAAAGCAAACAGACGGCGTTGGTGCAGATGGAACGTGTGAGCTCTTTCCGAAAGGCTCAGAATTCATATATCGAGAAAATCGAAAAGATAAATGAGAATGTGAATCAGATGAATCCAGGCCTGAATGCATCACAAGAGAAGCGAGATTTGAATTATGAAATAGGTGAGTTGCAAAAGATTTATACGATTAACAAGCATGATGATCGCTATCGAATATTTGCTCTTCTCGCTCGTTATTTTGAGTTGAAATTGTTTGACAGAGAACAATTGTACTCCAGTCAAAAAAATATAGAACGTTTTGAAGCTGCTTTGGAACGTTGTCGTAATGGTTTGGAAACTTTGAGCAATAAATAGACACAATATGAATAGTTTTTTTTCTAAGGGGAATTTAATCGTCTTTGGAACATTGATCGTTCTTTTTGGCGTGTGTGGGATTATAAAGTCATGTACGCAGGAGACAGAAATCCGTGCTGCGATCTATCCCTTGAATGTTGAGTTAGGCAGTGCCATCTATTATTCTGATAGTACATCGGGTGCTAAGAGTGTTCTTTGGGAGTTTGGTAACGGAGATGTTTCCAAAGATCCAAAAGGTTCGTATGTCTTCACGCATACGGGTAAATATAAGATCCGTCTGACAGTGGATAATGATAAGGTTGTCTCTTTCCTTGTGAATGTTAGAGACCATAAGATTGCTACGGAAAAGGAACGCGTGAAAATTATTGCTCCAAGTAAAGCCATGGTAAATGAACGGGTAGTCTTTATGGCTGATGGAGAAGCTGATAGCTGGAGCTGGGAGTTCGGAGAGACGGGTGCGGTTGATTCTCGGGAACGTAATCCAATATATGTTTTCTCAAAGGTAGGACAGCATGAGATTCATCTTCTGGCGGGTAATATGGAATATCCAATTGTAAAGTTGATAGATGTTGTTCCTGATGCCTTCACTGTTACAGACAATCCTCCTTCGGCAATTGAAGATGACATCATGGAACATCTACAAAATATTATTGACACGAAGAATTTCAACAGTAACTATAACTATATCTTAAATAAATATCTTAGTAAAAAACTCGGAGGTGATGGGGAAAATACGATGGTTTTAGTGAATAACACGAATGAAAATGATTTCTATTCCTATTGCAATGGATTGAAAATCATGGGGAAAGCAAAATCTACTTTCATCGAGAGTGTGACGATGGAAAACAAGCCGAATGGAAGTATCAAGAGATTATTGATTAATCAAAGTTCAACAAAATAAATTCATATCATGAAGGTGAAAAACTATTGCTATGTTGCATTGGAATGCGCGATGTTGTTCCTTTTTTCGATGTGTGCTCCAGTCAACAGCCATACGAAGATAAAGAAAACGCCAGACGCTTATACTCGTAATTATTGTTGCGGTGAGGTGTCTGTCCCTAAATCAGCAGAAACAGGTGGCCCATGGATCGTCTTTTCTGATAGAAATCAGAACCCTACATATCACAACCCTGGTGGAAAGGTGAAGTTTAAAGAGGTCTCTTTCTTGACTCCTTTGGCTGTCATCGGTGAAAAGGGAGATAATGTGGAAGTGGTGAAGTATGATGCGTCTCTTTTTGCCGGACGTAGCGTGAAAAAAGACCCTACCAAGGTGGAGTACTACGGATGGATGCCTAAGGATAATCTTATTCTCTCTTCTAAAGCTATGACCGATGTGAAGACAGGTTATGTGATGAAGATGATCACGATGTTTAGAGACACAACGCCAATAACTAAAACAGAACAATATTTCACAAACGGTTCTGTCACCTTGTTTAGTGAACCTGAATTGTTGAATCCTATTGGTTCCGTTCCTTTCCAAAAACCAGTTTATTTGGCTAAGAAGAGCGCTGATAAGGAGCAGTTCTTTGTTATTGGAAAAGAAGACATCACTCCAGATAATGCAGAGTCACTCGTTTCAGGTTGGGTCTCTTCTTCTATGGTTCTTCCAATGGGAGAGATGCTTTATGCTGATTTCTCTGATATGCCTGTACAGAATTTCACATTCCAGACAATGAAAGGTAAACAAATGTCTGTTCCGAAATTCTCTATGCCACGTTATCTTTTGCCGTATGAATTGCCAGACTTCGTCGGGTTCTGTCCTGTCTATTCTATCGATGAGACAAACGATGGCTTTTCTAAGATTAAAACAACCGCGTCTGTCCCTGTTATCAATAGCGACAATAATATGGTGTATAGCCTTGCAGGTCAACCTATCACAAAGCGATCATACGATGAGTTGTTGAAGTCCTTGAAACGGGTCAACATCATGATCGTGTTCTCAGGTCAGAAAGCGGTATATTCTAAATTCGAACAGTATGTTAATTATCTGCAAAAGATAGAGAGCATGGTGAAGAATTGTAGCAAAGACTTCCATTTCCGCGTGGGTTATTATGTTGGATTTGATGCGATGAATCATAAGCTGGCTATGAGTAAGCCGAAAGAGGATATCTCTGCTGTTCTAAGCAATCTGGAGAAATATTCGGATATCCCTTCGAAGAAGGTTAAATACCCAACGGATGCATGGTCTGCTTTGCGCTCTTCGATGAAACTGTTGGCTCCTTATAAGGATGAGCAGAATATTATCATCCTACTTGGTGAGAATGGTAATCAGAAGGAACAGATTGATGATGTCTTGGTGAATGGATTGGTCGAGATGAATTGTAGAATCATCGGTTGTCAGTTGTTCTCTAACACGGGTAATACATTTAATAACTTCGTCCTTCAAGTTGAGGATATGATCACGCGTTCTACCGATAAGCTTTCAAAAAACAAGAGAAAGATGTTGGTTCATTCGGAACAAACGACTCCTGCCAATAATTACAAAGAGTACTCGGATAATGTTTATGGTTTGGATTTCCCTAAGAGCAGTATGGAACAAGGTTGGATCATCTTCCCTAAGAAGAAAGAGAACTTGTCACCAGATATCCTACTCTCTGTTGTCGATTCAACCATTCAGATGATTGAATATGACACGAAGGATATCTTATCACGTATCCGCACCTCTTTCAAAGAGATGGGTATGGGTCGTACCTCCATTAATCCTTTGTGGTTGAACTTATGTGAGGCACCAGCCGATTACACGATTTCTCCTTTGTTGTTCCAACCTCTTTCATCGATGAATCCGGTAACCAATTATTCGGCATCCTTAAGAGTGGAGTATAGAGATTTGAAAAAAGGTAAATTCGCACTGTTTGTTTCCGAAGCAGAGTTGAACCGTATCAATAATTATCTGAATGATCTGCTGAAGGTACGTGTGGATGTTCGTGCAGGTGGTAGTGCGAAAAGCCAAAAGTCTGATGTGCGTTCATGTCCTGATATGTTGACTACTTTGGATAAATCAGCGGTAGATGGTAAGAAAGTTGTCTATTTGAATACTTCAAAGGTGAGAAAGTCCATGTATAAATTATTGCTTCGTTGGGCAAAGGATGAAAAGGTATATCCTAAGAGCAATGGAGAACTGAAAAATATGTCACTTGCAGAAATTCAAAAAGAGGTGATTTCATATCAATCAACTGATCCATTGCTTGTTACAACTAAATTGAGAGCAATCAAGAGTAAGAGCAAATTGATTGATTCTCAGTTGGATAAACTTCAAGAGTATATTTTATCGAAACTGAAAATGATTGATAAAGCAGTTAACGATAAGAATAGATATGAGTTTAATGGACAGGTATATTTCAAAATAGATGCAAATAATTTACCATAATTGATTATTTTGGTACGGTTTTTGTAGTCTTTTTAATTGTGTATCTGTTGTAAAACAAGATATTTCATTTGTGTAAAATTAAGGTTTTATGGATTTTATAAATTTAAATGGAGAAATGCATACCGCTATTCGTATAGCGAAATCATTGGCTCGCGAATACGGGAATGCAGTTTATACTTCAGCTCATTTGTTAAAGGCTATGCTTCATAAGGAGGTGGGATTGTCCTCTTTCCTGGTATCTATCGGGAAGGACGTTCCATATATCGATGAGTGGGCTGAGATTCGAATGGAAGAATGTGAGAAACTCTCTGGCGTTGGGGAAATCAATCCTGACGAGAGAGTGTCAAAAGTATTTGCTGAAGCGGATAATGTCAGATTAAAATTAGGTTTGTTGGAGATCAATCCTATCTGTACGTTGTGTGCATTGTGTCGTCCAGAAGTTGGCTTTACTGTTGACCAGTTGAAGTCTTTCCCTTTGAGGGAAAAGGATGTGCTGGATTGCTTCTTGGATGAAAATAAAATGCAAAGAAAGAGTGTCTCTTCTTCTGATGCTCCTTCATTGTTTGGCGATGCTGATGCTGCTGCTTCCAAATCAAACTTGGAAAAATATTGTATAAATAAAACAGATGAAGCACGTGATGGTAAGTTGCATGCTATTGTCTGCCGAGATAAAGAGATTCGTGAGATGATGAGCATCTTGGGTCGAAGAAGTAAGCCTAATGTGATGATTATCGGTGATGCAGGTGTAGGAAAAACAGCTTTGGCTGACGGAATCGCTTTTGATATTGTGAATGACAATGTCCCAACTTTCTTGGAAAATACAGAAGTGTGGGAGTTGGATTGCGGTGCTCTTATCGCAGGTGCTACTTACAAAGGTGAGATAGAGGATCGTCTGAAGAACCTTATCAATGAGTTGCGTCAGATTGAAAAGGTTATCCTCTTTATTGATGAGATTCATGTCTTATTGGATCCTAAACAAGGCAACACAGGTGCTGTGAATATTTTGAAACCTGAGTTGTCGAAGGGTGATTTGACCGTGATTGGTGCCACTACGGTGGATGAATATAGAAAATTGATTGAACCAGATCATGCGTTCAGTCGTCGTTTCGAAATTTTGAAGTTGGATGAGCCTAAAGTAGATGATGCCATCACGATGGTTCAGTTCATGAAATCTAATTATGAAGAGTATCATAAACTGAAGATTGACGATAAGGCTCTTGCAGAATGTATCCGTATGGCTAAACGGTATGTCAAGGATAGAAAATTACCTGATTCGGCTATCGATTTGATGGACCGTACCATGGCAGCCGTTAAGATGGTGAATGAAACAACAGAGACAGAACAGAAATGGTTGTCGCATGAGTTGGATCAGATGGAGCAGAATCGTGCTCAGTTGACAGATGATGAATACTTGTCAAAACTTCAAAAAGTTGAGTTGAGTATCTTGAGCCGAATGAATCCTATTGTGCAGATCAAAGTTGATTATAAGAGTCAGAAAGAAGACGATGTGCCTGCGCTCAGTGAGAAATTACGGAAGTTGGCATCCGATCTTGAAACATTTGCGAAAGAGAAAATCGAGACGGTCACTTCTGATCATGTAGCTGCTGTTGTATCAAGCAAGACGGGTATTCCTATCGGTAAGATTCAGACGGGCGAGAAGGAGCGACTACTGAATATGGAGTCGGTTCTCCGGAAACGTGTTGTGGGACAAGATCGTGCTTTGAAGTCTTTGACCGATTCTATCTTGGAGTCACGAAGCGGTATGAACAAGCCAGGACAACCAATCGGTTCCTTCTTCTTCCTTGGTCCAACGGGAACAGGAAAGACGGAGTTGACCAAAGCCTTGGCAGAAGCCTTGTTCAACGATGAAAAGGCGATGATTCGTTTTGATATGTCAGAGTTTAAAGAAGAGCACTCAGCCGCTTTATTGTACGGAGCGCCTCCGGGATATGTAGGTTACGAAGAAGGAGGTCTTTTGGTGAATAAGATCCGTCAGCAACCGTATTCAGTGGTGTTGTTTGATGAGATTGAGAAAGCGCATCCATCCGTGTTTGATATCTTCTTGCAGATTCTGGATGAAGGAAAATTGCACGACCGTTTGGGTAAAGAGGGAGACTTCTCTAATGCCATCATTGTCTTCACCTCTAATGTGGGAAGTGAATGGATTTCTAAGGAGTTGAATGAGGGACGCGTACCAACCACCATGCAGATGATGGAGATTATGGGAGGTTATTTCCGTCCAGAGTTCTTGGCACGTCTGTCAGAGATTGTACCATTCTCACCTATCGGAGAGTCTATTTTGATGCAGATCTTTGAGATTCAGTTCCAAGGCTTCCGTAAGTTGCTGTTGGCTCAGAATATGGATGTTGAGTTGACGGATGAAGCTAAGAAGGAGTTGGCATTCAAGGGATTTACGCCAAAGTATGGAGCACGTCAGGTTTCTGGTGTTGTGCGTAATTATCTACGTCGTCCAATCTCCCGAATGATTATCTCAGGAGAACTCAAAGCAGGTGACATCTTGCAAGGAGACTTGGATGAGGAGAAGAATTTGAAATGGAATGTGACACATAATTCATAAGAAAGATGAGCATGTTTGGGTATAAAACGGTATTACAGTTGGGGTTAATGAATTCTCAGAATGTAGAACTTGAAAATTTTTCTTATGGTTTCTTTCAAGCAATTGATGATGTGGGAAAACCCAATGGAGAGGTGTATGCAGGCTCAATCCAAATTTCATTTGCTAACTTGCCTACATTGGAGATGCTTGAATGGATGATGAATTCCAGAAAATATAAAGATGGGAATATAATAACGTATGGTGAAGATGAGAGCGTGTTGCAGAAGTTGACTTTTACAACGGGAGCTTGTGTCGATATGGATATTAGTTATAGTGAGATGGGGACTTCTTATTGTTTGACAACAATTACGGTTATGGCTAAAAAAATTACTGTAGGGGAAACCATTGTCGAAAATGGATGGCAAAATGTATAACAAATAGATTGAATAAGATTATGAAGATTGATATTAGTTCTATTTTTTCTCAACCAGATGGTAATGTCTCTGCAGATTTAAATCTTGCAGGTAAGATATATAGTCTGGTTAGTTTTAGAACAAACATTAGACAAAATGTTGATCAAAAAGGAGAACCACAAGGGGAGGCAAGGGGAGCTCAATTGGAATTGAGTTTTTCTCAAATGCCAGATAATGCTATATTACAATGGTCTGCTAGTAGATGGATGAGAAAATCAGGAGAAATTATATTTAAAAATCAGACAGGAACAGCACCTTTGAAAATCATCTTTACAGAGGCTGCGTGCGTGAGATTTTCTCAACGGGTAACTCAAGGTGCAGGAGTTATGTCATCGTTTCTTATTTCACCTAAGGAGGTGAGTTTTAATGGTGTTTTGTTGTCTAATGGTTGGAGGGAATAAAGTATGGCAGAACAGATGAATGATAGTTTAATTACTATTGATCAATTTAAATCTTATATGCAATGTAGTATTCCTTATGAGGGTTATGTTCAAGATTTTGGATATGCTAAGTGGTCATACGTTAATTTTTTCGAAGGTACATATACACAATCGATAGATGTAAGGCCAGAAGCAGAAAAACTCCAAAAGCAGATGGAGGAAGCAAGAGAACAAGAAAAAAGAGAAGAAGAAAAAAGGAAAAAAGCCGAAGAAGGTCCGTTTAAATTTAACATTGAAACCCGAAGAGATGCTTCTAATGTTATTGTGCCAGATTATAAAATTCGTGATGAGAGAGCTAAGTTTTTGGAATATCAAAGATGTTTAAAAGAGCTTACGGAAAAAGTTTCTTATACAATGAATAAGGTGATGGAAGGAGCGCAAAATGCGAAGAATAAAGTGATGGAAGAAGTGCAATATGTGGCGAATACAACGCAAAATGTGATGGAGAAACCATCTAATATGATAACGGCTTTGGGTGTTTTTTCTTCAACAGCACAATTTGCAGCCGAGGATGCTATAGCGCGTTCAATATATGATTATAATGTGGGGATAGAACAGAGGTATTTGGGGAAGAAATCATGGTTCAGTAATACAGCCCGTAAGTTTGATTATGGCTCGGCTGGTAAAATTCCAGCAGGAATGCATAAACCTGCAAGTGTAAGAATTCCTGGTCTTCCAGCATATAAAAATGTATCATATGAAACTGCAGCTACTTTGGGTAAAATCGCAAAGGTAGGAGGTTGTGCTATGGCAATTCTTTCAGTTGTTGTTATAGGATACGATGCTGTAAAAAATCATTCTGTAAAAAAGAGTCATTTGGTTGAGATGGTAATGGCTGGAACTGGATTGTTGTTGGCTTTTTGTTTTTCTGCTCCAGTTGCTCTTGCTGTTGGTGCTGTTTTTGTTGTGGCAGAAGTGGCTACGGCACTTGCCACGAATGGAGAGTCATCTTTTTCGGATGTTGTTGCCGATAAATTATTGGGCGGGAATGATGTCGTGTTTAGTTGGTGAAAACGATTGTTTAAAGAAATGTTTTATTTGTTTATATATAATTGCTATTATTCTTCTCTTTTAGCTGTGTTGTCTAAGATAAAACATTGGCAATGTGTTAATCCTTTTATAGAACGCAATGCTGCTAGATTTTCAGTAGTGCCAACATCTGTCCACACTTTGATAAATTTGACATGTATAGATGGTATTCAATATACATGGACGGATTACTCTTTGGTGAGTGCTTTATTATCGATGAAGCACGGATTGCTTTTTACGTTTATAATTACAATTCTGTTAGCCGTAATAGGAATACAAGTGGAAGAATATCTACAAAAGAATGATTATGAATTCCCTGAATGGTGGAAATCTGTGTATGATAGGATTCCTTTTTTGATTAAATTGATTTTGTTTTTTTGTGTGATAATCGGTCCGTTCTATATTCTTTCAATACTTTTAACGGAATATGGTTATTTACATGAATAAGAATAATATATGATTGATGAATATTACTAAGGAAAACAAAAAGATAAATTAATTTTTAAAATATGATTACAAATACAGAGGAGGATTATTCTGAAATTATCGAAGAACTTCAGCAACAAAACAATACAAATTCATCTCAATAAAAAAGAATGTGTCATTTTATAAAATAACAATGAAAATATAGCTAATAAATTAATTTTTTTTATTAATTTTAAAAACTTTTAAAATCATGTCATTGAATTCTCAAAATACAATTTATTCAAGAGATTTTCGTTGATACTTTAGAAGGTATTTATTCAATAGTTAATGAGAACGTTGAACAACAAAATGAGAATATAACAACCCCATTGACAGGATTGAGTTTTTTTTTTCAATAAAATAGATGGGAATATATAACTAATTAATTATTTTTGTTAACTTTTAAAAATTTTTAAAGTCATGGCATTTAGATCCACTTTAAATTTAGGCGGTAAAGAGTACGACGTACTTGACTGCAATTATTCTTTGAGACGTGATGTTGATTCTAAGGGTCGTCCTTCTTCTAACATCTATGGTGGTCGTATCACTGTTCGTGTTGAATCTACAGAAGACACTACTATCTTGGAAACTATGGTTAACCAATTCAAACCTTTCAACGGTAGCATCGTGTTCAAAAAAGGCGACGAAGAGTCTAAGATGAAAGAGCTTACTTTCGAGAACGCTTATATCATCGAATTCTCTGAAGGTATCAACATCGTTGGTAGCGCTCCTATGTCTATCTGCGTTACTATCTCTGCTCAAGTTATTAAGATCGGTGGTGCAGAGTACGAAGAGAACTGGCCAACTGCTTAATTGAATCATTAAAAAAAAAGTGGAAGAAGTCGTCTGACTTCTTCCTCCTTTTCGATTGTTAAATTCTAAATATAAAACGAAATGGGAATTTTAAATTATGAAATTGGTGGAAATGAAAAACCAGTTGAGGCTTCAGAAGCTATTGGTAATATTCCCCAGAACCGAACTTTGTTCGTTGGTAAACTAACGGCCGATGATCCCATCAGCCCCGAAGCTATTGAGGGATTGAAAACGATCGAAGATGTCTATAATCATTATCAACCTAATGTGGATGTAGAATTCGAAACCGCTGAGGGTGAGACTGTTAAGGAAAACTTCCGCTTCGCTAATACGGCTGATTTCCAAGTGAAAAAAATGACAGAAAACAGTGATTTCTTAAATAACCTTTCTGTTCAACAAGTATTTTATGAAAAGTTGGTTAAGCAACTTCGTACCAACAAAGTGCTCCAAAAAGCTTTGGAAAACGAAGATGCTCGTCAGGGTATGATCGATGCTCTTACGAAACTTAGAGAAGAATTAAAAGAAACTGGAATTTAATATATACTCAATTATGGCAGATAATGTTCAAATGCAACAATCGGAACAGGCTTCTCCTGAACTGAAGGAAAAAGGCTCTGCAGGTAAATCATTTGAGGCTGCGATGGCCTCGTTGGCTAAATTCGGTGGATTCGCTTTCTTGGAAACAGCTATTGATGGCATCCAAAACATGAACCCTGAACGTAAGGCTAGAAAGAAAATGTTCCTCTATGATGAACAAAAGAAAAATGAACGTAGAGAATTGGCTAATAAAATTGACCTCTGGATCGACTTGCTTACTAATAGCAACAACATCCCTAGCATGGTCGAAAAATGTGAGTCAAAAGTGGCTACGGTCGGACAACTATTGTTTAAAAATCAATTGGCGGCTGTAGAGGCTGTCCGCGATCTGGAAAAGTCTTATCGTGCTATCCAATTGTTCTATAAGAACACGGAAGAGGCTAAATTGAGTAACATCACGGTGGTTAATGCCGCAATGGAACAATTAACCGACCTTGATAACAGCCGTTTCATCGATTATGTGGCTGAAGAACTTAAACAAAACTATGACCGTCTTGACCTCCGTAATAACTACGGCTTGTTAGTCCTCCCAGGTTATCTTGGCTCTAACATGGTCCTTGACAAATGGTCTAAAATCGCTAATGCGAACAAGGTAATGCTCTTTACCGACTTCGCTGATTTGGATAACCCAGATGATGTGGTGGATCTCTTCACTTCTGCTGATCACGCTGGCGGCGATACCTATAAGAGTAATACCGTAATGTGCTGTAACTGGTTGGTAGGACGTCCAGCTTACAAGGAATTGGGCGAGGAAGATGACCTTCGTGTTTCTCCTGCTGCTGCATTGGCTGGAAAGGTTTACACTACATTGATGTCTCAAGTAACCGCTGGTAAGAAATATGGTGGTTTGAATGAGGTGGAATCTGTTGCATTCCCTCTTCGTAAGAGCGAGATATCTCAGTTGGAATCTATGGGCTTGGTTCCTATGGTCAACGAGTATGGTAAGGTGATGGCCTTCTCTGCTAAGACGTTGTTCAACGGTGATAACTTGGGTCTGCAAACCTACTCCGTCGTTCGTGTGTTCGACTATGTGACAAAAGTGTTGTTCGACTTCTTGAACCGTCGCTCATTTGAGAACTGGAGTGGCAAGACTGAACGTGACTTGCGTACTCAAATCGTTAAGTTCTTGGATGGTATTCAAGGTCCAGATAAGTTGATTGAACGCTCTAAAATCATGCGTTTGGAACAGGACCCAAATCAAAAGGATAGAGTGTATTTGGACATTCATATCACTCCGTATTTCCCTGCTAAAAGCTTCGTGATCAAATTGGATGGTACGAAAGGAAATGATGAGGCTGAGTGGAATAGTGAATACGCTCAAAGTTAATTTGAATAGTTAAAATATAATATGTCACAAAATTTAAATCCAGTAAGGCCCAAAGTGAGACTCGACGGGGAGGAGATTTCGTTCGAATCCCTTACGTTGGAGCAGAGTGTGAATTCATGTCATCACTTCGATGTGGTGCAGGAGTTCATGTCGCAGGATGAGATGTGGAAGACTACTCCGCAGAAGTTGGTGTCGTATGTCGGCGCTCGTGTGCTGATCCATTTTGAGCATCAAGCCACAGGCGAAACTTATGAGTTTTCAGGCTATGTGACGGATGTCCGTATTGATGCATGGGAGAGTGAGCCAGACTACGACTATTACAACCATCGGAGCAATCGAGTCCATTTCATCGGCGAAGGGGATGTGATGCGGTTGAATGGAGCTTTGGGCATGGATAGTTTTGTGGATAGCACATTGAAAAGTATTGTCTCGGATGTGGTTTCACCAACGGGAATATCCTTGGAGTGCCAGCCACGGTTTGATGGAGTCGTTCCGTATGTGATGCGCTATAAGGAGAGTGTGTTCGGTTTCTTGAACCGTCTCTCCAGCACTTACAACGAACTATTTTTCTACGACGGCAAGAAATTGTGGTTTGGCAAGCCAGGT
>JBGUIU010000150.1:0-8350 GCA_045113275.1 Paludibacteraceae bacterium | reverse complement strand
CCGTCTCTCCAGCACTTACAACGAACTATTTTTCTACGACGGCAAGAAATTGTGGTTTGGCAAGCCAGGTAATTGCGGGGAGGAGACGCTGGTCTTTGAACAGGATGTCTTTAGCCTCCGCACTCATGCGTCCATCCTGCCGCATAAGGTGTCGGCCTACGAGTATTTTGTGATGAATGACACAACGGATAGCGTGAATGCCAGCAAGGCTTCCCTGAATGGAATGTTGGGGGATGTGGCGAAAGCCTCCGACC
This sequence comes from Paludibacteraceae bacterium, assembly GCA_045113275.1. GTDB lineage: Bacteria > Bacteroidota > Bacteroidia > Bacteroidales > Paludibacteraceae > UBA1181. The sequence continues at coordinate 8,096 of JBGUIU010000150.1, read as the reverse complement.
GACTCTATGGGGAAGAGGAGCGGATCGCTTCCGGCTCGCCGCTGACGGACAAGGGCTATCTGATGTCGTATGCCGATAACAAACAACGCACCATTGAGGGTGGAATGCTTAATATAGAGGGAGAGACCCGCACGTGTCGCATCAAATTGGGTTGCGTGGTGGAGATCAGCTTCCCGTCGAAGATGAAGGTGGATTCGATGGGACGTTACCGTATTGTGAGCATTGTACACAGGGTGAACAAGACGGGTAATTACAGCAACCATTTTATCGCGACGCCAGACGGACATGAGTATGTCACCCAGCAGTATCTTGACAGGGTGAAGGCCTATCCTGAGGTGGCGACGGTAAGCAGCAACTCCGATCCGAAGAATATCGGACGGGTTCAGGTGCAGTTCGATTGGCAGAAGCGGTTGAGTAAGAACACCAATTGGATTCGTGTGCAGAGTCCCGATGCAGGAGGAAGCGGCATGAAAAACCGCGGTTTGGTGTTTATACCCGAGGTGGGTGATCAGGTGATGATCGGCTTCGAGTATGGAGATCCCTCTCGTCCGTATGTGATGGGTAGCTTGTTTACTGGAAAGAACGGACAAGGAGGAGACAAAGACAATAAAATCCACAGCATTGTAACAAAGAGTGGACACCAGATTGTGTTCAACGATGACAGTGGCGAGTTGGGTATTACCATCTCGGATAAGAATGGGAATAAGATTTTCTTGAATACCAAGGATAATAATATTGACATATCAGCTGAGAAAAATATTTCTATTACAGCTGCAGAAACATTGTCGTTAAAAGCAAAGGATTTAAAGATCGATGTTGAGAATGACATGGAAACCCATGTGGGGAAAAAATCTACTGTGAAAAACGATGGAAAATTTGAATTGGAAGTGGATGACAAGATGAAGGTGAAGTCCAGTGATAATATGGAGATTCAGTCTGAAGGTAAGTTGCAAATGAAGGCAGATGGTGATTTCTCTGTAGAATCGAACAAGTATTCTGTCAAGGCTGATGGTAAGCTTGAAATCCAGACAAACAACAAGTTGTCACTAAATAGTAAGGCTGATTTGAAAGCGATGGGTGGTAAGGTCACCTTAAATGGAAGATCGAACAAGTTGGAACTGATGTAGCAAGACTCTTTTATTCATTGTTTGATTGAAAGCCTCTTGCATGGAATGCTTGTTATGGGGCTCATTTCAAGTTGTGTGTATTATTTTTGTGTGTTGTTCGAAAAATAGTCAGAACAATATGTAATCGTATATAGAATAGAATATGAGTAAGAAAAGAACAATAATTTTAATCATGGCAATTATACCTTTTTTTTCAAGTTGCTCCAAAATCTGTAAGGGATTGATAAATTTACTAAAAGAAGTGACGTATGAAACGAAGGAAGATACGACGAATGTTCCGTTCGAGCCTTTGAATGGTTATAAAATCATTACAATTGAGAGATGCTGTCTTCAGTTTGGACATGATTATAAGTTTCCATATGTACAGATGGAGGACAAGGAGGTGGAGCGAAAGGTGAACGCTCTACTTCAAATGGGTAATTTTGGTGTGGTTTTCAATGAACCCGATGGGTCTTGTGTGGATGGTATCGATCATATTGAGAGACTTTCATATGAGGGCAAGCCGAGGACAAAATTTTATGATGACAGTTTTTCGCGCAATCTTAGTATTAAAATCTCACATACACATGGTGATGGAACAGAGACATTATTTTACTACAATTTTAATCCAAAGACGGGTGATTTGTACCATTTGGAGGATTTTTTCAGTGGAGAAAACTATTATCAGTTTCAAAGTAAACTATTAGGATACGAATTGATTGATGAAGATGACATTGTTGATTTGTCTAATTTTGAGTTTAACCAGACTGAAATTGGGGTTCGAATAAGCCTTAGCTCGCGTTTTGAAATGCATAATTATTTGAAAATAAACATCTCTGACATTGAGCCGTTACTGAACGATTACGGACGTGCGGCGCTTATCACAGGTGAGGGGTTGGAAAAATACCACACCGACCTTCCCCCGCTTCTTTATGAGGGAACGATTGGAGATGAACCAGTCTATTATCTGCGAGAGCATCCGTTTGGGGGAGATCGAGATCAACTATTTTTTAGGAACACAGGAAAATTTGGGGATTTAGACGGAGAATGGTCCTTACTTGAGTATCCAGAACAACTGAGTACAATTATTGATGAAGGAGATAGAAAGAATATCCGTTATTGTGATTCATATTGGTATGACGGCCGATTCCGGATTAAACACATAGAGAGAAAAAAAGATGCTGCTGGATTGAAGCCAGGAGACAATGATTATCACCCGCATTATGTCTATAAGGATAAGGGCAAAGACTTGTTTTGCTATCATGTCACGGAAGATGGATTGGAAGGCTATTATCAGACCCCCTATCCATTGGGTCACGAATTGAAAGTGACAGGATACGACCTTGATAAAGATGAGAAAGAGATGTATAGATATAGAATAGAGAAATATGGAGTCAAGCCTCAGAAATATCAGGTGAAATTAAAAAAAATGTAATGTGCTATGCCCAAATTTATGGTAACCCTGACTGGTGCGACCAGCATGGGATCGATTGTGCAGTGTGCGGCACTGACCGCCAAATTGAACGGTAAACCCATTGCCACAGTGGGGGATGTTGCCACCTATCCTCAAGCATCGGATGTGTTGGTGGAAGGCGTGCCTGGTATTTTGTTGAATGGCAAACCTATCGTATGCAGTGGGGGAAAAACGGCAATGGGGGCTTGCGTGATGCCTAACACGTGTGTCAAAGTATCTACGCCAGAGACGTATGTCGGTTTTGCTGTGGCTCCTTTGGTCGATACCAAAGTCACATGGGAGAGTACGCAAAATAAAAAGGATGACAGCACAAAAGATAACAGGGAATCGATGCAAGCACAGACAGGGGGAGAACAGCAGAATGAGACGATTGAATCCTCCCAGTCTGAGGAACCAGAGGAGTCGGAGAATGTGACGTTTGAGAGCGATTTTGCGCCAAATGAACTTACGAAGTTTGCTAAAACCAGAGGGAAAATCCTATTTATGATCTCCATGAACCGTATTTTTGGGGTTGACGGAACAGCTAAGGCAATTGAAAAATTGTATGATGAGGCTTATAAGAAACCGATTGAAAATCCTGAATTTGTTGTTTGCAAGAACAAGATACAAGGCAAACTTGATGCGGCATATAGCTCAGAGACGCATAAAATATACATCAACGAGCAGTTCTTGCGGGAGGCGGTGAACGACAACTACAAAAGACACGAGTTGATGATTGCCATAGTGGAGGAGTATGGCCATCACTTGGATTACTTGATTCGTTATGTCTATGACAATAACGAGAACAAAGATGCCGAAGGTGATGAAGGTGCCCGTTTTGCATACCATGGCTTATACGAGATATTCAACATCGACTTTATAGATACCCAAGAGACGCCCTTCGGAACAGCCACCATTGATGGATCACAAATTGAGTTGAAATGGGAGTATGTGGATGTGTATGAGGCATTGCAGCGTTGCACCGCCCATCGTTTAGAGGGGACTGACGACCATTATGGCCAATTTGAAGGGTTTGACGTGACGGGGAAAAAAAGTGAAAAGGATAAAAAAGGCATTTATAAAAAAGGGACTGGTGCCAATCATGAGAAAATTCAGCAGGATACTTTTAATGGCATAAAAGACAAAGAAGAAGGAATCTCTGAGGATGTGTTGGAAAAATATATCGATAATAGTGTGTTTTTCTATCGAGGAAATTGGTTGCGTGATATGTCTCAGATCTTTGCTCCGATTGTATTCCGTTTGTTTGCCGAAATATACGGAAGTACGAAGGATAGTGGTAATAGGTATGTCAAGGTCGTTGAAAATCCTGAGCAACTGTGTACTATTCTTACGGATGTTGTGAGGATTATGGCATTACGTCATTTTAAGGATGAATATAAGATAAAGCAACTGCTAAATGATGAGGAGCTTAAAGCTAAAACTGAACGACTCAAAGGTAAACTTAAAGAACTAAATCAAGCTATTAAAGATATAGATGAAGGTTTTTCTTTTCCTGTTAATAAAGGAATGGTTTCTAATTTTTTCTCTGATGTGGCAAAGGAGTTCTCTGTTGCCAATTTTAGTGAATCTGTGGGGAAATTTAAAAAACAAGTTGGAGAAAATATTGACAAATCTCGGGAAAAAATTCAAGGCGGTTATAATACCGTGACAGATAATATTACTTTGGGACAATTTAAAAAAGGTATTGATGTTTTGCGAAATATGTATTCTACAGCCAAAAAAGAGTTCAATGAAACTATGGCCAAAAATTTCAATTGGAGAGAGACGTTTGTAGATGGAGAGGAGAATGGACTTATTCCTGGCTTGGGGCAGGCGTTGGGGGTGAGCGTGACTCATGACCATTGTGACAATCCGAAGGGGCTGACGCAGTATTCTCCAAGTCTCGGTATTTGTGATGATGAAAGTGTTATGTTGAAGTTGAAAGAGTATTATAGTAATAAAGGATTTTTGTCGAGGGATGTTGCTGATAATGCAACCGAAATCTCTGTTGATAGGACGAACGGAATAAAACATAATCTAAAATCAACAGAAGCAGGTTCCAAATTTGCGGTACGGAAGACGGTCGTGGAGAACGTTGCCGAAAAGTTAAGTGAGATCAAACCAGGGAAAAATCTCACCAAAAAAGATGCAGTGGTGTTGGGTGGCGCTTTGCATACTTTGCAGGACTTTTACGCACATAGCAATTATTGTGAGGTCTATTTATCAAAATATTTCAAGAGCGTAATCACATGGACTGACGCTGATCACAAGGATGTGCATGGTTTCTTGGTAAATGGTAACGTTTCAAGAACTGTTTTTAAAAATCTAACGAAGAGTGACAATAGTGATTTAAAAGTAAATGGACTCTTGATGAAATCTTCAGATAATAAATCGTTTGATTATATTAATACCAAATCACCTGTTTACAAACATATTTACAAGAAACCATTCTATGCTCCCATTACATCTGGAACGTGTGACATGGAGGATTTGCTTGTATGTGGCATGCACTTGGTGGATGCAAAATTAGATAATATATTCTATGATTTAGAGGAGAAAATGATCGATCGAAGAGCGGAAAAAGAGGAAGAACTCAAACCGCACCAATTGACATTGAATGATATAGCAATCTTTGCGTTATTGGAGATAGGGAAAGAGATAGCAGAAGCAAATGAAGCGAAATGTTTTGAATATGTAGCTAAAACTTATTATGGGTTCATTTTATTGCGAGAGACGAAAGTTCAGTTGGCTAAAGAAATAAAGACGATAACGGATCCATTAAAGAAAAGAGCGAAAGAAATGCTTATGCCTGAAGTCCTTGAATCGATAAACAAGGAAGTTAAGGATGTAAAGAACCTGTTTGAGGATTTGAAGACATATTTATATGCCATTCTTGTTAAAATAGCCTTGTTTATTTTATTGAACTTTTTGGAACAATATAAGTTAAAAGATATAACGCAATCTACTTTGGATATCCTTAATGAAATGGAGATGCCGAAAGATTCAAGTGAGGTATCATTTGCTCTTATAAATCAGAGATTAAGAAAATTGCCGGGAAAGGTGAAAGAAGATGGGACAAAGGTTGATCCGAAAGCTCTTTATCATTCGCCATTAGGCAGGTTGTATAATGGAGAGGATCCCTCTCATACCGTTTTGGCGAAGGATAGCGATATTCATCCAATCAATGATATAGCTGGTCAATTGGCAACAGCAACCTCTGTAGCTGTTTTGTTAGACCATATGAAAAATAATTATTCGAATGTAAAAACCACTACAAATAAATTATCTCCTAAGGATAGAATAGGAAGTTACATCGCACATCCATTGTTGAGTAACATATATGACGAAGAGATACGTAAATGGGCATGTGATCATCCACAGAATGTCATAAAGGCAAGTTTGACGGTATGTGTGTTGGAACGTATGTCGATGAAGTTTAGACACGTGATGGTTTACAAAAATCGAATATGTAATATAATAAATGATAAAAAAAATCAAAAAAAGCAAGATCAGATATTTTTGGATGCCAACAATATCTTGAACTTTGTAATGCGAGGCGTAGAGCAAGTAGATTTAAATAAACTCGGTAGAGGCATAAAAGGTGCATTGGATCGATTCCCCGAAATATTTGATGCTTATTTCAAATCAATGTATTTTGAACTCGATGCACGTTCTTTCATTCAATTTACCGAAGATTACGAGGATCTGAAAGCTCGACGCTCAAATAAAATCCCCGTGAAACGAAGTGTAAACACGAAAAAGATTTTAATGGACAAATGGAAAGCTGCGTTAAAGAAAAACGTTGCTGTTTTCTTAAAAAGGCTAAAAAATACCAATAATAATCAGGAAGTGCAGTTGAAAATTCCACTGTTAGCAGATTTAGATGCGGCTCCTGTGAGCAATAGTTGGGTTTTCTTTGCAGGTAATTTGGAACAATCCCGTCGAGATGTTGTGTCAGACTATTCTCTTGATATAATAAACAATGTGGCAGAGAAGAATCAGGTGCGCATCACTATTACAAGCACAATCAGAACAATCAGTCAGCAAGCATCTGCTATGTATACTAATCTGAGTAATGGACGAAGAATAAGATATACAAAACCAGGCCAGGATGTTACTGCAGTGTATGATGAATATACGAAAAAAGGAGCGAGCAAGAAAGATACATTGGCTGCTATGGAACGTAAAATTGCTGAATACGAGAAGCAAGGGAAAAGGGTGTCATTACATTGTGTGTCGGAAGAAACATATGCGAAGTTGAATGTGATAGATTTGTCTGTAAAAGATAAGGATAAAAGAAAGGCTGTGATTCAAGATTTGTTGGATTGTGGCATTGCTCGCATCATACAGAGTGACTTCTCGAATGTGAAGCAGTTCACTTATAAGCCTACACAAAGGGTGACGTATATGAAAAGTGAACCTTGCATACACGTGGAGATCGAGCAGCCGTAATACCGCAACATATTAAATAAAAATTTATTAAAAGTTTGAGCAGCAAAAAGTTGCACAGATTTTGCTGTGTCGTAAAAATCACTTAAATCTGCGTACATGCAGCTCCGATGCCATCCTCAGATCCATAGAGGGGTTGTCCCAAGAGAACATATACAACACTTTTCGGGATGATAAAATACTTCAACCATGCACTTTTCGGGACGAATGCAACACATGAATATCGCAAATGGCGAATTTCAACAGCAATTGAAATCCTATGTTAATAGGTTGCGGATTTTAGGAATAGTAATTTTTCAACTTTTGGAGTAAAAAATTTGTAAAAATCGTCTGCATAACGATAAATTTCAGTAACTTTGTTTTGGGTAAAATATGCAATAAAAGTTTGTGTTTTTGTCATCATAAAGGATAAAGGCATGAGTCATATTGCTGATTATCCAATAATTAATCAGTTGAAATTTATCAAACTCACGTTAATATATTAGATTACACTTTAAACGTATATGTCACAAAATTTAAATCCAGTAAGACCTAAAGTGAGACTCGACGGGGAGGAGATACCATTCGAATCGATCACGTTGGAGCAGAGTATGAACTCGTGTCATCATTTTGATGTGGTACGTGAATTCATGTCGCAAGATGAGATGTGGAAGACTACTCCGCAGAAGTTGGTATCGTATGTCGGCGCCCGTGTGCTGATCCATTTTGAGCATCAAGACACAGGCGAAACTTATGAGTTTTCGGGCTATGTGACCGATGTCCGTATTGATGCATGGGAGAGTGAGCCAGACTATGACTATTACAACCACCGAAGTAGCCGGGTTCATTTTATCGGTGAAGGGGATGTGATGCGGTTGAACGGAGCTTTGGGCATGGATAGTTTTGTGGATAGTTCGTTGGAAAAGATTGTTTCCGAGGTGGTTTCACCGACAGGAATACCTTTGGAGTGTCAGCCACGGTTTGATGGAGTCGTTCCGTATGTGATGCGCTACAAGGAGAGCGTGTTCGGTTTCTTGAACCGTCTCTCCAGCACTTACAACGAACTATTTTTCTACGACGGCAAGAAATTGTGGTTTGGCAAGCCAGGT
>JBGUIU010000149.1:0-57451 GCA_045113275.1 Paludibacteraceae bacterium | reverse complement strand
TTTTGCATTACTAAAATACTAAAAATCAAGGAAATACGCAACTTTTTTTTGTTTTTTTTATTATAAACTTAATTCAACCAACGGGTAATAGAAGTATTTTTTCTTTTTGAATCCCAATGTTTTTATTCCTTCCGAAATACTTCTTTCTATATTTTTCTTCGCTTCATTTATCATGTCTATTATTTATTAAACCACATTATGTATTAGGAAGATGTACTCCTCTAGATTCACATTGATGTATAATTTTCATAATATTAATCTGCTCATAACCAATCTTTATTATTTCTATTTTGAAACAACATCCGTAAACTCACTTAACCATCTTTTTAATTTTGCATACCATTTAGCAACTAAATTATCCTTGGATGTCTTCAAATTAGAAATTTCACGTTCTTGACGTTCCATCTCAAAAACTTTCCGATTATAGGAATATACCTTGTCTATAACTTAAAAAACATCGTCTATGCTTTCTCTACTTACAAGATATCTCATTTGGCACCTCATTGAAACTGTTAAGTTGACCATACAAGGTTAAATTCATAAATAATACGACAATCGACAAAACGTATTTCATAAGACAACTATTTATATTATATATAGAAAATCAAACTTACACCAATACAAAAATAATATATTTCAATGATTTGTTGTTTTTAAATCAAGCAGATTCTATAGATTTTTGAATTGATTTCGGTTTCCGTTTGTGAAACCGTGCCAGACCGACAAACGTCCAAATAACAAAAGAGGTCATTCAACCGAATGACCTCTTTTCTTTGTGGTCCCACTAGGATTCGAACCTAGGACCCCCTGCTTGTAAGGCAGGTGCTCTGAACCAGCTGAGCTATAAGACCAAAGCATTTCTCCTCGAAAGCGATGCAAAGGTATGCATTATTTTTTACCCTGCAAAATTTTCTGACGTTTTTTATTGAAAAAATATTTGTTTGTTTTATAATTTTCTGATTGCTAATTATTTAAAATTAAACCATTTTTTCAAAGGTAGATCAAATCCTAAACCATGCATGTAATTATACGTCGCCAATTTCAATCCCTCCCCTACTTTTTCGATGTCATAATCAAATTTTTCTTCGTATTCAACCTCATTGTTACAAAACGGATTGTTCTGCATAGTGGTTCTGGATACCGAAAATGACTCGGGATGTTTGCCCGACGGACTATGTGCCGTCATTGCATATCGATGCCAAAATGCTGATTGCAAGAGTCCATCTCTAAACATGTCGCGCACAATCTTCAACGCACCAATCGTTTCCTGATAGGTTTCGGTAGGGAATCCATACATCAAATATGCATGAACCATAATTCCTGCATCCGTCAAATTCCGAGTGGCATCCATCACTTGGGACACTGTTACGCCTTTATTCATCAGTCGCAACAAACGGTCGGAGGCAACTTCCAGTCCTCCTGACACGGCAATACATCCTGCTTGATATAACAAGGAGCACAACTCTGGCGTGAACGACTTATCAAACCGAATGTTTCCCCAAAAGGAAACCACCATCTTCCTCTCGATGATCTCCAATGACACCTCCTTCAACAAACGCGGCGGTAATGCCTCGTCAACAAAATGGAAGCCGGAAATGCCCGTCTGCTCCATAATCTTCTGCATACGATCGACCACAACAGTGGCTTGCGGAGCATCATATCGACAGATATAATCCAACGAGGTATCACAAAAGGCACACTTGGCCCAGTAGCAACCATGCGCCACCATCATCTTATTCCACTTGCCATTTGTCCACATCCGATGCATAGGATTGAGCATCTCCGACATGGAAAAATATAAAGGATGTTCTAATCCCACAAAATCAGGTGCGGCAATCTCATTAAAGGATATATTCTGTTTTTCATTGCCCGAAAAGATCAAAGTACCCTCCTTGCAATAGAGTGTCCTGACCAACTCTTTTTCTGACAAATCGCCTTCCAAGAATCGCAACAACTGCTCTGTAGGCAATTCACCATCATCATACGTCAGGTAGTCAATGTACTTAAAGAGTCGGGGATCCGACATCGAACGTAATTCTGTATTGACAAAGCCGCCGCCCATCTCTATTGTCACCTCTGGTTTATACTCCCGTAACCACTTTGCGCAACGCAATGCAGCATAAAGACAGCCAGGGAACGGTATTGAAAAGCCCACCACATCAGGTTGTTCCTGTTCGATCTTCTTCTGGAACAAGGACAACATCAACTGATCCACCAACGTCGTCTCACGATGCAAGGATTCTTCTATCTCATCAAATGTAGGAGCAAATGAAGAGATTGACTCAGCATATCGAATCAAATCAAAAAACGGATCTATCGTTTCCCGAATATAATCTGAAAGGTCCTCTAAATAAAGTGTACAAAGGTGCTGTGCCATATCTGTTGTGCCAGAGACGCCAAATGCCCACTCCATATCTCCCAATGAATCGAAACGAGGTCCCTCAGGCAACAAAGTCCTATTGGCAATACGAATCGCCAGGGATGGGTCTTGACCTCTTAAAAAACGCATCACAGGAGTGATTGTTCGCACATAATCGAACTGATGGTTATAGATTCTACGCAAAGGTTTAGGTAGTTTCAACCCCTCGGTCAATTCAAATACTTTTTTTAAAAAAGAAGGCTTGAAGATCTCATCTACAAGAGTGATTCCCAGATCTGTCTGACTCACATCAAAGCCCTTACTTCTCAGATAACCTGACAAACATGCTGTTGAAGGATATGGGGTGTTCAACTGCGTAAGCGGTGGTATGACCAGTAAGAGCTTCATAGCTTAATCATTTCACCACCAGTTTACAAATCTCCGTCAGAACATCTACCGCTTTTTTCATGGAATCAACAGGAATACACTCATAACAGCCATGGAAATTCATTCCCCCCGTAAATAGATTTGGACATGGAAGTCCTTTAAAAGAGAGATTCGCGCCATCCGTACCTCCACGGATAGGCTTCACCTCTGGGACAACACCGCAATTCATCATAGCTTGTTTAGCTATATCTACCACGTGCATGACGGGTTTTATCTTCTCTATCATATTGCGATATTGATCTTTGATCTCTAGATTCATCATCACTCCCTCATGTTTCGCAGAAACAGTCTCAACCAGTTGTCTCATCGTTTCCTTCCGTTTCTCAAAGAGTGAACGATCATGATCTCTTATAATAAATTTCAGTTTTGCTTGCTCCACATTGCCTTCCACTGCAGTCAGATGATAAAATCCTTCATAACCACAGGTTTTCTCAGGCACCTCATTCAGGGGCAACGACGACATATACTCACAGGCAACACGAGATGCATTAATCATCTTATCCTTGGCATAGCCTGGATGGATTCCGCGTCCTTGAATCACCAATTCAGCCGATGCTGCATTGAAATTCTCAAACTCCAACTCTCCTAATTCGCCTCCATCAACAGTATAAGCCCAATCGGCATTGAAAGCAGGGACATCCAACAGGTCAGCACCGCCGCCCACCTCTTCGTCAGGTGTAAAGGCGATTCGAATTGTTCCATGCTCAATTTCGGGATGTTGTAGGAAATATTCAGCCATCGACATGATCTCTGCTATCCCCGCTTTATCATCAGCTCCCAATAACGTGGTACCATCTGTCACAATAAGTTCTTGTCCTTTGTATTTTGCCAATTCAGGGAATTGAGAAACAGACAACACCTTGCCACTCGCCTCCCCTAAAAGCACATCCTCTCCCGTGAAATTCACAACACGTGGTTTCACCTGACGGCCAGATGCCTCCGGACTTGTATCTAAATGGGCTAAAAAACCAATAACCGGCACTTCTTTCTCTGTCGTAGCAGGAATGGTTGCCGTCAGATAACCATTATTATCCAACACAACATCATCTGCACCCAATTCTGTCAGCTCATCCTTTAATGCATTCGCCAACATGAATTGTCCATCTGTAGAAGGCGACTTTGTCTGCGTCTCATCAGATGTAGTCTCATAACTTACATATCGTAGAAAACGAATCGTCAAAGAATCCATATTCAATCCTCAATCACTTACATCTAAAATTCCCAAGCCTACTCAAGCCTAGATTATCTTATTCCCAACTTATGCTTTCTTGGTTGACTTCTTTGCTGTTGTCGAACCAGAAGTAGCTGTTTTGCTTTTAGTGGCTGTCGTGCTAGACTTCTTAGTCGAAGTCTTAGCGACACTCTTCTTCGTTTTAGGGGCTTTCTCGCCCTGTTTCTCTATAAGTGCCTTACATTCTTCCACCGTAAGCGTGTTCGGGTCTGTAGTCTTAGGTATTTTATAATTTGCGCCATTATAGGCAATATAAGGTCCGAAACGACCATTACAAACATCTATACCTTCTGTTTCAAACTGCTTGATATATTTATTAGCGGCCTGCTGACGTTTTTCTTCAATCAGTTCAATCGCTCTATCCTCAGTGATCTGCATTGGATCATCTGTTTTTTTCAGAGAATAGAATTTAGAATCATGTTTCACATATGCTCCGAATCGACCGATAGCCACCGTCATCATCTTTCCTTCATACTCTCCTAAGTCACGAGGCAATTTAAACAGATCCAGCACTTCTTCAAGCGAAACGCTCTCCAACGACTGATTCTTTCTCAACGGAGCAAATTTTGGTTTCTCTTCATCCTCTGCAGAACCAATCTGAGCAACAGGACCAAATCGTCCGATCTTAACATAGACGGGCTTACCGCTAACTGGATCCACACCAACCTGACGCTCACCCACTTTTCTTTCTGAACGTTGAGCTGCATTCTCTACCGTTGGGTGGAATGTTTTATAGAACGAACTAAGAGAAGAGGTCCATTCCAACTTACCTTCTGCCACATCATCAAACGTCTTTTCCACATTGGCAGTGAAATTATAATCAAGGATGTCTGGGAAGTATTCTTGCAAGAAATCATTCACAACAATACCTATATTCGTTGGGAATAGCTTAGAGCGTTCAACACCTGCCATTTCTGTTTTTGTGGCATCCTCTATCGATCCATTTTTCAGGGTTAACTTATTATATGAGCGTTCCTCGCCCTCTCTATCCTCACGCACCACATATTCACGTTGTTGAATGGTTGATATCGTAGTAGCATACGTAGAAGGTCTTCCGATACCTAACTCCTCCAGTTTGTGAACCAAGCTGGCCTCTGTATAACGTGGCGGACGTTGCGAAAAGCGTTCGCAAGCCTCTATAGAAGAGATATTAGATAGCACATCTCCCACATTCAATGGAGGAAGTAAGTTTTTATTTTCTTGTGCTTCATCCTCATCTGTTGACTCCATATAAACACGTAAGAAACCATCGAAGATAAGTACCTCACCTTCAGCCACGAACTTACGTTTATCGCCAGACACACCGATGACAGCGACTGTTCGTTCCAATTCAGCATCAGCCATCTGTGAAGCAATTGTACGTTTCCAGATCAGATCATACAATTTCTTCTCTTGAGAGGTTCCCTCTATTTCATGTTCACTGATATAGGTTGGACGAATAGCCTCATGCGCTTCCTGTGCGCCTTTCGACTTGGTTTGATATTGACGAGCGTGGTGATATTTCTCCCCAGCGACAGACAAGATCTCCTTCTTAGCCGTCTCGATTGCCAAACTAGATAGGTTTACCGAGTCGGTACGCATGTAGGTAATCTTTCCAGACTCATAGAGGGACTGAGCCACTCTCATGGTTTGTGAGACTGAGAAGTTTAATTTACGAGCAGCCTCCTGTTGTAATGTAGAAGTAGTAAACGGAGCTGCAGGAAAACGTTTCAATGGTTTATGTTCAATCGTTTCAATAGAGAACGATGCAGACTTACAATGTTCAAGGAAGGCCAACGCCTCTTCTTTTGAAGAGAGTTTGTCAGAAAGATCGGCTTTTAGATCCACCAATTTTCCATTTTTATCCTTCACACGGAAAATTGCACGAACACGATAAGATGATTCTGTATTGAATTGCTGTATTTCACGTTCACGATCAACAATCAGACGAACTGTAACCGACTGAACGCGACCGGCAGACAATGCTGGTTTCACCTTTTTCCAAAGGATAGGTGACAATTCAAAACCAACAATACGGTCCAACTCACGACGAGCCTGTTGCGCACATACAAGATTATCATCAATATCACGAGGATTCTCTATCGCATTCAAAATAGCATTTTTGGTGATTTCATGGAAAACGATTCTACGAGTGTTTTCTTTTTTCAAACCTAACACTTCGAACAGATGCCATGCAATTGCTTCCCCCTCACGGTCCTCATCGGATGCCAACCATACGATGTCAGACGCTTTTGCTTGTTTCTTCAACTCAGCCACCAATGCTTTCTTATCATCTGGCACTTCATAATCAGGTGCAAAATTGTTTTCTATATTTATTCCTAACCCTTTTTTCTTCAAATCACGAATATGACCAAAGCTAGACATCACCTTATAGTCCTTTCCTAAGAACTTTTCGATGGTTTTGGCCTTTGCAGGAGACTCTACAATAACTAAATTCTTTTGCATTTTTATATCAGATATTCAAAATTGGTGCAAAATTAATGAAAAAAAATTCCACTCACGAAAGATAATCCATCAAACTACTTACAAGCTGTACATCCAGAACAACCCGACAACTCACCACGGAAACGCTTTTCTACAAGCAGTTTTATCTTATCTTTTAATGCATCTATACGAACATTTTCCAACACATCATTCAAGAAGGCATACATCAACATCATCTTGGCTTCACTCTCTGGTATTCCTCTCGAACGAAGATAGAAAAGGCTGTCATCATCCATCTGTCCTATTGATGCTCCATGACTACATTTTACATCATCGGCATATATTTCCAGTTGGGGTTTCGAATACATCTTAGCAGTTGGTGTCATGCACACGCTGCGATTGACTTGATAAGCTTCTGTCTTCTGTGCCTGAGGTGCCACATATATTTTCCCAGAAAAGGCACCAGTCGATTCATCATTCAACACATACTTATAAAGCTCTTGACTCGTACATTGTGGAACTTTATGGTTGATGGTCGTATAATTATCCACATGTTTCTTTCCATCCATGACAGCCATACCATAAAGCTTGGTATTACAATGTTCCTCCGTCAAATCTATCGTTACATTATTACGTGTCAGACCATTATGTAATGTTATGTCGTTCACCAGCACATTAGATCCACCCATTTGCTTGATAAACAACGAACTGATTGATGTGGATTGTACATTGGAGTTCTCCAATTTGTAATGATCATACACTGCATTACGTCCCACATACACCTCAGTCACTCTATTGGACAAGAATTTCAGATCATCCATTGTATGTGCGCAAACCAGCACTCGTGCCTGTGCGCCCTCTTCCAACACAATAAGATTTCTTGGATTCGCCAAGGTAGGAACAGGTGAATGCATAACCGAAATGATCTGAATAGGCTTTTCTATACATACATTCTTCGGAACATATAAGAAGAAACCATCCTGTGCAAATGCGGTGTTAAACAATATTGTTCCATCCTTTTGTTGTGAAATCAGCTGATCATAATATTGTGCCACCAACTCAGGATGCGTTTGTGCATATTCGTTCAAACTACCTACCAGCACACCCTTCTCCTTCAATTCAAGCAATGCTTTCTCGCTGGATTCCGGACAATAAAACGAATCATTCACCAAAAAGAAAACATATGAATTGATACCTTGAACTTCACATTGAATTAAAGAGGATTCACTAATAGGAATCTCCACTCTATTCAGGTTCATTCCATAATTGAAAGAGAAGAGATCCGTCATCTCTGTATATAGATGAGACTCCATTCTATGCGTTGGGAATCCAACAGATTCAAATGCACGAAAAGCCTCTTCCCTTTGTTTATTTAACAACGGCGCACTCTTCGCACACAATGTATCTTGAAATTCATGATAAATTTCTACGTATGATTGCTCTGCATTTACAGCCATAAGTTATCCTTTTATTATTCTCCCAACTCTTTTTTTATCCAATCATATCCTTTTTCTTCCAACTCTAAAGCTAATTCTTTACCAGCTGACTTTACAATTTTTCCTTTATAAAGGACATGGACGAAATCAGGAACAATATAATCCAATAATCGTTGATAGTGCGTAATCACGATAGATGCATTCTCTGGAGTCTTTAGCTTATTCACTCCATTTGCTACGATACGCAATGCATCAATATCCAATCCACTATCCGTTTCATCTAAGATAGATAGTTTAGGTTCCAACATGGCCATCTGAAAGATCTCGTTACGTTTCTTCTCACCACCTGAGAAACCTTCATTCACCGAACGATTAGCAAGCTTACTATCCAACTCCACCATCTCTTTCTTCTCACGCATCAGTTTTAAGAAATCGGAAGCCGACATAGGGTCTAATCCATTATATCTACGATGCTCATTCACAGCTGCACGCATGAAATTCACCATGCTTACACCTGGTATTTCAACAGGATACTGGAAACTCATAAAAAGTCCCTCACACGAACGTGCTTCAGGAGACAATTCCAACAGGTTCTTTCCATTGAATATGACTTCTCCCTCTGTAACGGTATAGGCAGGATGTCCGGCCAACACGGAAGACAATGTACTCTTACCTGATCCGTTAGGACCCATGATGGCATGAACTTCTCCCGCTTTGATGGACAAATTGATTCCTTTTAATATCTCTTTTCCATTGATGGACGCATGTAAATTTTTTATTTCTAACATATCCGTGGTTTTGAATTAGTTTTTTGTCTCTGTATGCCTTTGCATTACAAGGCAATACGACAACTACACTTTTTTATTTATACTATCCGACACTGCCTTCTAATGAGACTTGCAACAATTTCTGAGCCTCAACAGCGAACTCCATAGGCAATTTATTGATCACCTCTTTTGCATATCCATTCACAATCAATCCTACGGCATCTTCATTACTGATACCACGTTGATTGCAATAGAAGATCTGATCTTCACTGATCTTAGACGTTGTTGCTTCATGTTCCACTATAGCTGTATCATTATTTATATCCATATAAGGGAAGGTATGCGCACCACACTGGTCGCCCAACAACAGGCTATCACATTGTGAGTAATTACGGGCACCCGTTGCCTTCGCTGACACACGAACCAATCCTCTATAGCTATTCTGGCTCTTTCCAGCTGATATACCTTTCGATACAATATGACTTCTGGTATTACGGCCAATATGAATCATCTTAGTACCCGTATCAGCTTGCTGATAGTTATTGGTAACGGCAACAGAATAAAACTCTCCTACCGAATTATCCCCTAATAAAACGCAACTAGGATATTTCCATGTGATAGCAGAACCTGTCTCTACCTGCGTCCATGATATCTTAGACGACTCTCCTTTACATAACGCACGTTTGGTAACAAAATTATAGATACCACCTTTACCATTCTTATCACCTGGATACCAATTCTGTACTGTAGAATATTTTATCTCGGCACGATCATGGACAACAAGTTCTACAATCGCAGCATGCAATTGATTCTCATCACGCATAGGTGCCGTACAGCCTTCAAGGTATGAGACATAGCTGTCATCATCTGCCACAATCAACGTACGCTCAAACTGTCCCGTATTTGCTGCATTGATACGAAAATACGTGGATAGTTCCATCGGACAACGAACGCCCTTTGGAATATAGACAAATGAACCATCACTGAAGACCGCTGCATTTAATGCCGCATAGAAATTATCTGTATAAGGAACAACCGATCCAAGATACGTTTTGACCAAATCAGGATAATTCTTTACTGCCTCACTTATCGAACAGAAAATGATACCTAATTCTGCCAAGTTCTCCTTATAGGTAGTCTTCACCGATATACTATCCATTACAGCATCAACCGCCATGCCTGATAGATGTTTCTGCTCTTCAAGCGGAATACCCAACTTATCAAAAGTCTTCAGCAACTCAGGATCCACCTCCGACAGATTCTTCGGAGTGTTAGTCCGCTTCGGTGCCGCATAGTAGTATATGTTCTGATAATCAATCTCCGGAATATTCAAGTGTGCCCATCTAGGTTCCTTCAATGTCTTCCAATGCCGGTATGCTTTCAATCGGAATTCCAAAAGCCATTCCGGTTCCTCTTTCTTCTTTGAGATAAGACGAACAACATCTTCAGAGAGGCCTTTCTGTATAAAATCCGTTTCGACATCCGTCACGAATCCATATTTATATTCACCTTGGGTAACTTTATCAACTATATTTTCGTTCATATTTTATGTACTTCTTCCTTCTCTTTTAAAAATGTGCAAATTTAAGAATAATAATAGAACAAGAAAAATATTTTTAGATTCCTCTATTGGCAAAAATCGTACACTACCTTAGACCACAAGCGATTCTGACACATCAAAAGGGGTGTATCAAGATTCAATTTTGATACACCCCCTTTTTTTACATCTCACCTGATGAGATGTCACAAATGCCTAACCAAAGGCTGATAAGGTTACTTAACGTACTTCAGTTTATACGTATGGAAATTAGAACTATTCTCTTTGAAATCGCCACCCCATACAACAATCGTCAGCACACCTGATTCTTTATCATAATCAGCACAGTACTGTGCCAACGGACTCACCGTGAAGGCTAATTCAGCTGGATCATAAGAGGCATTGATAGAATAATCATATTTCTCTTTATCAAACGATGCAACTGACTCACCGCCCACGGAAAGAGTGGTCAACCATGACTCAAACGAGAATTGTGCTGTAAACTTCAACACATACGTATGAGTATTCGTCGGATCCTTTTCAATATTTCCTGCATTGACTACAAGTCGCAAAGCATTCGTCTTAGAATCATAATTTTCTGATACAGTAGCTTTTTCGTCTGCAACATAACTGATTGTCATATTAGAGAGCGAACCATCTACATAGTATTCAAACACATCACGATTGAAGTCTGATAAAACGACACCATTCACACTGATTGATTTAAGTTGTGAATAATATGTGAACGGATCATTAAACTCTATTCTATAGACATGGTAGTTGGATGGATTTCGATCAATATTTCCACCCTCTACAAGGATTGTCAACACATAATCATTTTCATTGTAAGTCATTGTCACCGTAGCTCCTGCGTCGGCAGTTGCCGCCACCTCCACATTTGCATAAATCGCATCATAAATATAAGAGTACTTGTCGCGATCAAAAGAAGCTATTGTAGAACCATCAACAGTCAGATCTACTAGCTGAGATTCAAACGGACGGCTAAACTGCAATGTATAAGTATGATAATTATCGCTAAATGTTTCGATATCCTTTCCTTTTACCACAATGATAAAGCTATATGTCTCAGGATCATACGAAGTCTCCAGATGAGCATTCTCATCTGCATAATAGATCAACTTCGTTTCTTCGTATGATTTAGTATCCAAGGAATACGTATAAACAGAAGGATTAAATCCACTTACAGAAGCACCGTCAGCCTTTAATGTTACGAGTTTAGAAGGCGCATAGAACTGAATCGTGTATGTATGTGTGTTACTTGGATTATCTGCATAATCACCACCGGTTACCACGATAGACAACTTACAAGTTGATTCATTATAAGTAGCTTTAGCCTTAGCATCCACATCTGCGCTGTATGTCACCGTGTAATCCTCATAATTACCTCTCACAATATAATTGAACATATCTCTTGAGAAACCATCAATCAATTCGCCATTGACCTTTATCTCTGTCAGTTTAGATGCATACGAAGTATGGAACTGAACTGTATAAGTATGATAATTCGTTGGGAAAACATCTATGTCACTTCCCTTGACTGTCAATGTCAATAAAGAGGTCTCCGCATCATAGTTCGACTCTACATTAGCACCTTCTGATGCTTTGTAACTCACCTTCACATTCTCATAAACAACGGATGACAATGTATAAGCATATTTTGTAGAACGGAAATTCGAGATTGACGAGCCATCAATCATCAAAGCAGACAAATAAGATGGTGCACAGAAACGAATCGTGTATGTGTGAACATTCGCAGGATTGCTCTTGTAATCACCTCCATAGACATTGATAGTCATCGTGTTGGTAGCTGCATCGAACGACTCACTAGAAGTAGCATCAGCATCCACTTCATAAGAGACTGTCACGTCACTGTAGTTTTTATTTACGTAATATGAATACTTATTCGGAATGAAATCATCCAACATGACACGATCCACTTTCAATGAAGTCAACTGCGAACCATACGCGTCATGGAATTGAATCGTATAGGTGTGTGTATTAGTTGGATTAGTAGCTATATCACCACCCTTCACCACAATTCGGTATGTATTCGATGCCTCATCATACGAACCAATGGCAATAGCATCTTCGCTTGCTTCATAGAGTATCTCAGCAGCCGCATAAGTAGTCTTTACCGAA
Source organism: Paludibacteraceae bacterium (assembly GCA_045113275.1). Taxonomy (GTDB): domain Bacteria; phylum Bacteroidota; class Bacteroidia; order Bacteroidales; family Paludibacteraceae; genus UBA1181. Next base: position 45,090 of record JBGUIU010000149.1, on the reverse strand, counting down.
TAATCATATATATTAGGACTGAAGCCAGGCACCTGTACGCCATTCAAACTTAACGAAGTTAACTGAGAAGCATACGGAGCATGGAACTGAATCCGATAGGTGTGTATGTTAGATGGATTCTCTGCATAATCACCACCTTTGACCTTTAATGTAACCAGATAATTCTTTGCATCTGTTGAGACATCAACGGCAGCATCTGCATCTGGAACATATGTTAAAAGTGTAGGATCATAGGCGTTCTTCAACGTATAGTTATATGTAGAAGGCGAGAACTCTTTCAGAGCAACCCCACCAACAGATAAGCTTTTCAACTGAGATCCGTATGAGTCATGGAACTCAATGGTGTATGTATTTGTATTGGATGGATTGGTTGCGATATCACCACCCTTCACCACAATTGAATAAACATTCGTCGAAGCATTAAACGAAGCGGTAGCGGTTGCCTCTTCATCTGTCAAGTAAGTGATAGTTGTCTTAGATGGATCATACGCACTTGTCACGCTATAAGAGAACACATCTGGAGCAAAACCTTGAAGCGTCGTTCCATTCAGCTTCAACGTAGTCAACTTAGCACCGTAAGGCGCATGGAATTGAACCTTATAGGTATGCGAGTTCGTTGGATTTAGCTCTATATCGCCACCCTTGACAATGATACTTAAAATATTCGTTTTCTCATCATACGATTGTGTTACAATGGCCTCAGCATCAGCCTGATAATCCACAACAGCCTTTTCATAAGCATCATCTACGCTATAAGAGAGCGTAGAGAAATTGAAACGAGGGACAGACACACCATTTACACTTAAACTCTTGAGATATGAACCATACGGTGCATGGAATTGAATCGTATACGTATGAGTGTTTGATGAATTCTCAGCATAATCACCACCCTTCACAACGATTGTCAAAAGATATGTTTTATCATCATAAGAGGTAGTAACGGTCGCATCCTCATCAGGAGTATAGGTGATTGACGAAGCAGCATAGGTCTCTTTCAACGTATAAGCATATACAGACGATGCAAAGCCTTCTATCGGTACATTATTATTTCGTATCTCAAGCAACTGAGAACCATACGAATCGTGGAAGGAGATCTTATAGGTATGTACATTCGCATTATTTAACTCATAGTCAGCCGCCTTCACTACCAACGTATATATATTGGTAGATGCATCATAACTTTTCTCTACAGTAGCACCCTCACTTGCCGTATATGTGATACTTGTTGTTCCTTCAATATACGTACTCTTTACTGAGTATGAATATCTAGAAGAAGAGAAAGAATTCACTGATGTTCCATTCACCAGTAACGAATTCAACACAGAAGCAAATGGAGCATGGAATTGGATGGTATAAGAATGGAAATTGTTCTTATTATAATCGTAATCACCACCTTTCACCACCAACGATAACACATTTGTAGAGGAATTGAAACTCTTTTCAACTGTTGCATCGGCATCTGCCTTATAGGCAACCTGACTCTCATAATATGCATAAGAAGAGGCATTATACGTATAGGTGGAAGGAGAGAATCCAGCAACTGCTGTTCCATACAATTTCAACTCAGTCAGCTGAGAACCATACGGTGCATGGTATTGAATCGTATAAGTATGCACATTCTCTTTGTTTGTTGCATAATCGCCACCCTTAACCGTGATTGTAAGCAGGTAAGTCGATGAGTTGTAGCTTACCTCAGCAGTAGCATCATCATCCACCACATAACTCAAATCAGAAGGATTATAAGCATAGATCACCGTATAATTATACGTCGAAGGAGAGAATCCGCTCACATTACTATCGCCTATCTTCAATGATTTCAGCTGAGAACCATATGCTGCGTGGAACTTGAACGTATATACATTTGTTTTAGCTGTATAACCACTTTTACTATTTACTGTCACCGTCAATGTATGTGTTGACGCATCCCATGACTCCGATGTCTCAGCACACTCAACTGCAGTATATGAAACCTTCGTTTTATCATACGAATCACTCAACTCATACGATGTTGTGGTAGAAGAGAAACCTGCTATCTGAGATCCATTCACCTTGAAGGATGTCAACGTTGCATCACAAGAAGGTTGAGAAGAGAATTGAATCGTATAAGTATGCATATTACCAGATGCCTCATAATCATCACCTTTAACAGTAATTGTCAATTTACCTGACGAAGCATCATAGGAATCGGTTATCGTTGCAAACCTACCATCACTAGCATAAGCAACCTTTACATCAGAATAATTTTTATTAACGCTATACGAGAATACATCTTTACTAAAGCCAGAAACAGCAACGCCATCCACGGTTAACGATTTCAGCTTAGAGTTGTATATCATTTTAAAATCATCGATGTATAACATATCGTTTTTATTTCCTTGACCTGGCACATAATTCGTTGCGATAGAGGCCAAGCAATAGGACGGACGAGCATCAGAACAATTTGGTGTTTTAGAATCACCATCAACTGTTAGTGTTTCACCTTTATAATATACAGGGACTGAAACTCGCTGCCAATTCTCTTTATAGGCCACATTGGTACCCGCAATTCCCATCACTTCATTAGGAGTATTACCCGTCCAAGGATCCTGCGTATCATAATTACCATGAAAATCAAAGAAGAATCTTGCCTTCTGTGATGTACTTACAGGTGCTGTTTTCATCCAAGCAGTGACAGAATCTGGACGACCCGTAAATGGACAACAAAACTCTGTACCTCTTTTCGTAATATTATGATTTTCAGAACTCGTAGCACTCGCGGAATTTCCTTCTATCAATCCCGTCGTAATCATTCCATTCGCCACAACACCTAAAACACTTCTTGCTTTCACAAGAGCACAATAGGAACCTGTCGCGCCACTTCGAATCTCTGTGGATTTTGAACATTGAGCCGTACTTTTCACCATAGTACTTAGAGATCCACCCGCCGATGCAAAAGTATTCCATCCCACAGGTTCATCTCCCTTATTTACAGTTTCCCAAAGTTCCATATCTGAATTAGGCAACTGATACACACCAGCCGCCCACGATGCGCCAATAACACCAATGAATAAATGAAAGAATAGTATAACTCGTTTCATATAACGAACATATAATTAACAATATAATTTGCAAAATTACATTTTTATAATTTTTTAACGAAACGTAATCCGTAAAAATATCCGTGCAACCTTTATAAAAAGTCACAGAATACAAATTATAAATTAAAAAATCAAAAGATATATGCCAACAAATGAAAACAAATTATCCCCTTCGAAGTGATCGATAATAATCTCTCTCCTTCATTTTCACTTGATACTCTATCTCGATACGGTCATCTGACTTGTTTCCTTGATATGAAAAACATACCGTCACTTCATTATCCTGTTCGTCCACATTTCGAATGGCTACTTTTATGGATTCGCCTACCGCCAATAATTTTGGCTCCTGCAAATAACTCTGGAAAGAGTTCTGCGACTCATCATAAAAATAGGAAGCATTCTTTAAATAGAACTCTGGCATAAAGGCAATTCTCGACAAAGAAGGCAACACAACTCGTATGCCCTTCTTAAAGACACCCGTCACCACCGCACGGAAGGACCCATCTGACTTATAGTTGAGATATTCCAATTGCCTACGAGATATCATCACACCTTCAATCTCGTTCGACAAATTTTCCATTCGGTTGCAGTGCTTGCAAATAATCTTCAAACACTCAACATCCGTAAAGGTCTCTCCTTTCAGATATTTTTTCAAAAGATACTGATTCATCAAATCAACATAATGATGAAGTGGGGACGTTGATTTTGAATAGGCATCCAATGCAAATATATAATGCTTGTCGGGTTGAACCGAATAATAGGTTCCACTCAACAAAGAATCAACTAAATAATTACGCATGATTGGATATTTTGCATTCTTCTCCTTCGTGCTCTCTTTTGATTCGGAAAGGAAGCGCTGCATATTCTCCAGAATCGATTGCTCAATATCATACTGGAAACCATAATCAGCAATATGATCAGCCACCTGATTGATGCTCGATTTTTTAGGTTCTAGTATATTACAATAGATAAAAGGATGATTAGCAGGGTCACCCAACTTAACTACATAATCGGTAACCAGACTATCTGCAAGGATCATCATTTCCCGATCCATCATGATGGCATCTACAGAACGATCCTTATATACACCGATAGCTCTACCGTCATCTCCCAATATGAAATTCAACTTTTGCTGTTCTACTAATATAGCACCTTTTTTCTCTCGCTGTTCATATAGTAGATGTGCAACTTGTCTCATGCTCAGAAGAGAATCCTTCAACACATGGTCTTGTTTATCATCTAAAATATCACATGCCTCATTATAGGTAAAGGCTGCATCCGACATGATAGTTGAATCTTTTATTTCATATTCGGTCACATTACCTTGATGATCTATATTCAATCGGATGGAGACCGCCAGTCGTTTCTCTCCGGGCAGCAACGCACAGATCTGATTGCTCAATGTCATCGGCAACATAGGAATCACCCCACCAATCAAATTGATTGTATTGGCTCTTCTATAGGCTTCCAGTCCCATCTCATCTTCCAGATTGACATAGTGAGCGACATCCGTCATATGTATATAAACCGTCCATCCCTTCGTGCCATTTGTCTCAATAGAATAAGCTTTTTCATAACGTTGATCACTTCTTTGCATCAACGTGAATGTTGGCAAGGCACACAAATCAGCCCTGTTTTCATTCGTCTGCTTTGAAGCATTTTTTATTTCTTCTATCTCTTTCTTAACAGAATCCTGAAACGAAAGAGGCACAGAATATTGTTGAGACACATATCGGAAATCAATCTCACGCGTATCCTCATTCCTCATCACTTTGATCAAACTTCCCATTGGACATTTATCGCCTTGCTCCCACTCAACCAGACTAACCAACACATATTGTCCGTCAGGGTACTGATCTGTCTTACAATCCGACAAGTAAACATTATACGACATCAATCCCTGATTGATGGTCGCATAATAATGCCTACCTTTCTTCCTTATTCTACCTAGGACGTGCTTGTTTCCACGTTTTATCACTTGCAGGATCTGTACATGTTGACGAGTTGGGCAAAATGGTAATTTCATCGCCCTCACATAGTCTCCTTCCAAGACATTGTTAAGATACTCTTCTTGAATTGGTATAGGAATTTCCTCTTCATCTGGTTTCAAGGCCCATATACCGTCTCTTAACAAAACTACCTCTCCATAGATTCCATTCTCCTCAACATTTAATTTATATTGATTCGTATCTGGACATTTTAAGTACCCCACATCCACCAAGGAACGTAGGACTCTATCTACGGCATCTTCTTCGTTTTCATCACCTTCTTCAACATCTATTCCCTTTATAATCTGACTCACATGCAAAACGCGTGTCACGTTTTTCTGAAAAACAGACACAACATATCCTCTAATACGATAATCTATACCATGAGACAAATTTTCATCTTCCTCTTTCTCATCTTCGTCCATATCATATATATGACTCGAAATCCCCCTCATAAAATTTTCTTTTTTTTCTTGATTATCATTACTCAAGTTACCACCATCACGAAATATATTCACTTCCTTCATCTAAACGAACGTCAAAAGAATATTATACTCTTTTTAATCACACATCAAGTTTCAAAAGTTATCCTTCGACACTTGCCTTGCAAAAATACTAATTTAAAACGACAAAAGTAAGTTTGATAAATGTAAAATTCCATCCATCACTCTATCATCTTTCTTATCAGCAAGCATTTTTTATCATTTATCGCCCAAAAACAAGACGATATGCACTGTTTTAAAACCATACTATTTGTAATTATAAAGGTTTTTGCGAAATTTGCATCCTAAATTAAAATGCATCCTAATTGAACAAATATGAAAAGACAATTTTTCACATTACTTATAATCGCAATGATGCCAATCATTCGGGTTTGGTCACAATGCGACAGCATCGGCCATTTCAACTTTGTCGCTACCGCAGGAGTTGGAGTCGCACACCTCAGATTGGACAATAACGAATCATACGACAACGGCCGCTCCATCGTACACATGCAAATCAGCGCATTGGCAGACTACACCGTGTTTCAAAACTTTTTTGTCGAAAGCGGACTCTCTTTTCAACACAAAGGATGGAAAAGAAATCACACGGGTTATACCGACTGGGAGAAAAACACATATCATCTATTCTACATTCAAATCCCCATGACCGCCAACTACAAGATTCCTATCGAAAAAGTATGGTTAACACCTCAAATAGGTCCCTACATAGGAATCGCTGCTGGTGGCAACTATACACGAGAAGGGATTGAAACCACTATAGATTCTGGAACTAATCACTATCACTACCACGAAAAACTTTTTTCTAACTACAATCGGAACAAATACCGAAAGTTTGATTGTGGTCTGGGCATTGCTGTCAACGTCCTATGGCTCAATAAATTTCGTGCCGGAATGGGCTATGACATCGGATTTGTCAATCTACGAAAGAAGCTAAACGGTCAGCGAATCGCTTCCAAAAATGGTGCATTCTCCATTCAATTTGGATATTATATCAAGTAAAGAAAGGGTTGAGTTGTTCAACCCTTTCCTTTTAATAACCATCTATCTGGAAACCAATACGACAAAAGAATCTTTTATCATTCTACCCATTGTTCCTTGTATCGCCTCAAAACGAATAATATAAGGTGCAGCTTTCAACACCTCTCCTTTATCATTTCGTCCATCCCAATCGATCACACCTTCCATAGGCAAAGAGAGATTGTTGATGATTGTCCTAACACATACGCCTTTTAGGTCATACACCTTTACTGTTGCCAAATAGTTGGTCGTCTCAAAAGCAAACTTCAGATGGAAAGTCCCATCTCCATCATAAAATGGGTAACACACCTCACTCGCTGACAACAGAACCGAAGCATTTCCTTTACTGTATCCTTCTCCGCCTGAAAGATACCCTGGCGTAGCATAACCATTTGTTGCAGCCGAAGACCCCCACTCGTCACCCGAAAGAACAATCCTCTCCAACGAGACACCTTTTCCCTTATTAGGAACACTCTCCTCATGCATGGTGTTCTCGTAATAAAAATTATCAATGATCAAAGAATCCTTTGAACGGAACAAAACAATTGCACCCGTTTCATTTCTCAGCGACGGGAAGGTGGCCATTTCTATAAAGTTTTCGACCACCGACTGATAGATAGATGTAACACCTTCTATATTATTGGTCAACACCTTCACCTCACCAGGGAAGATCAAACAGGGCTGTGTGCTGATCTTCTTCGCTGAATAAAGAGAGGAATCAGCGGCCTTTCGAGTTGAGAATTTCAACTCCGACAAATCCAACACCTTTTCACTACGATTGTATATCTCCACAAACTCACTACCTTCGGCGCTTGGGACAAACAACACTTCCGTAAAAAGAATATCCCCCTGCTCAATTCCATCGATATGAGCAAATGGCACGATTGTATCATGCGCCTTATTCCCTATGCAATCACGGATATCAGACAACTGCAACTCATAACGCTTCCCTTTTTCCATGGACTCATTCAAGGATATGGATAATTTCGTATGCGCATTGTTCCATGTCTCCGTATAATCCAACGGAGGATTCACCGATATCTTAAGGTAATCCTCATTGATCCATTCTGAGAAATTGGCAATCAACAACGTATCAGAGTAGGAAACAGATGAAATAAATGGAGCCTCCTTATCCTTCTCGCCTGCACCATCTATCACGATATCATCAAACACGATGTTGGATGCATTCGTCTTAGTGTATTTACAATACAGACCTGAAAAAGAAGAAGTTAAAAAAGTGGAATCCACCACCGAAAATTCCTCCGTAAACTGATTCTCACCCTCAAGTTTCGAATAGACTTTCCATTCAGCGGTTTTACTTCTCAATACTTTAATACTTAGGTTCACAGAAGTGACATCCAACCTACCCTTCTCACTCTCTGCTATTTTTTTTGAGGAGGTCCCTTTCATTCTATACAATAATATCTGCTTATCAGAATTACCGATTTGAAGATAATAACCACTTAAGGCATCATTTAATACAGGGCTGTCACTCGACAAGAAAAAACGGACGTAATTACTACCGGAGGGCTTAAAATTCAACTGAGTATGCATCTCCCACGAAGCATCTTCCATCGAAGTTGAGTAGGTTGAGAGATAAGCAGAGCCCGTTTTATCCCCATCAGAGAGATGTAACGCTCCATCCACGACACTAAATTTTGAGGGTTCACCACTCCATGAAGAAGAGAGTGTTTTACTTGAAAAATGCTCATCAATTTGAGCACAAGCAACTGCAGTGAAAAAGATTCCCACAAAAACAGATAAAATTCTTTGGTTCATTATACAAATTTTTATTTGTTATAAACTATCTTTGCACAGGCATCGCAAAATTAATAGAAAAAAACGATTAGCCGACAATATTTGTAAATATTTTTCAAAAATTTTAAATAATGAGAGTAGCAATTGTTGGAACAAGCGGAGCAGTAGGACAAGAGTTCTTACGTGTCTTAGCCGAAAGAAATTTCCCATTAGATGATCTCGTTCTTTTCGGATCATCCAGAAGTGCAGGACAAGTTTATGAGTTCAAAGGAAAGAAATACACAGTAAAAGAGTTGAAACACAATGATGATTTCAAAGGTGTGGATATCGCCTTTACTTCTGCTGGTGCTGGTATTTCCAAAGAATTTGCTGCAGACATCACTAAATATGGTGCAGTAATGATTGACAACTCAAGTGCATTCCGTATGGATGATGATGTACCTTTAGTTGTGCCTGAATGCAATGCAGCTGATGCACTCAATCGTCCAAGAGGTATCATTGCCAATCCAAACTGTACAACTATCATGATGGTAGTGGTTCTTCAACCATTGGAGAAGTTAAGCCATATCAAACGTATTCATATCGCCAGCTATCAAGCTGCCAGCGGTGCTGGTGCGGCTGCAATGGCTGAATTGGAGCAACAATATCGTGAAGTCTTAGATAACAAACCTGTTACTGTTAACAAGTTCGCTTATCAATTGGCTTACAATGTGATTCCTCAAATCGATGTCTTCACTGACAACGGTTATACAAAAGAAGAGATGAAGATGTTTAATGAGACAAGAAAGATCATGCACAGCGATGTTAAATGTTCTGCTATGTGTGTTCGCGTTCCTGCTCTTCGTTCTCACTCTGAATCTGTATGGATCGAGACTGAGAGACCTTTGGAAGTAGAAGAGGCTAGAAAAGCTATCGCTTCTGCTGAAGGAATCATCCTTCAAGATGATCCAGCTAACAAGGTATATCCAATGCCTCTATTCACAGCTGGTAAAGATGAAGTATTTGTGGGTCGTATCAGAAAAGACCTTGCTAATGAGAATGGACTAACCTTCTGGTTGACGGGAGACCAAATCAAAAAAGGTGCCGCTCTTAATGCTGTACAGATAGCTGAATACCTCATCAAAGTAGGAAATGTAAAATAAGAATCATATCATTAAAAGGGTTGTATGGCACACATACAACCCTTTTGTTTTTTTATGCTAAAAGTAATTTCGAATATCCGATTCCCCTTATGTGTGCTGATTATCTTCATGCATTGCGACCCCTTGCAATTCACAAGTGGCGAGGAACTGTTTTTAGCATATCAAAACTTCCGTCTCTTTTCTCTTGAATTTATATTCAGATTGTGTGTGCCACTCTTTTTCATCATCTCGGGCTACTTGTTTTTCCTTACTATTGACGAATTCTCTTTCGCCACCTATAAGAACAAGATACGTCACCGTGTATCCTCTCTGCTGATTCCTTATTTCGTCTGGAACCTCATCACGCTTCTGCTTTATTTTATCGGTTGTACGCTTTTATTCCCTATGCCTTCGGGTAAACCCATCGTAGAATACAACATTCAAGATTTCCTTTTCTGCTTCTGGGACATGGGACGGGTAACTGGCAATCCTGAAGTAACCGGCTTAGTTATCGACACACCACTCTGGTTCATCCGTGATCTATTCATCGTCTCTCTTCTATCTCCTATTATTTATATTCTCTTAAAAAAGACCAAAGGATTCATCCTTCTACTACCCGCTGTACTCTGGGCTACCGAATCTTGTTCTTCGCTATTTGCGCCTGGAGACCAAGCTATATTTTTCTTCTCTTTGGGGGCTTTCGGCGGCATAAAAAAATGCAATCTTCCCATCGTGTCCTCCCAAAATGCCTCACTGCTCTTGGGACTTTATATCGTATCTTCCATACTGCTTTTCTCCACTGATCTATTCGAAATAAGATGGATCAAACACATAAATGATTTATTGGGGATAGCAACCTTCCTTGCAATCACTTCCTGTGTCACGAACCTCAATGTCACGGTTCACCCGACCCTGACGAATAGCTGTTTTTTCTTGTACGCCTACTTTCAACTCCCATTACTTCTTACGCAAAAGATAATGGTTCCCAAACTAGCGTTTCTCGGAGAGTATGGGATGTTCCTATCTTTCTTTTTATGCGGTTTCATCGTACTTTTCATCGGAATAGGATGCTACTATTTATTGAAACGTTTTGCACCCAAACTACTATACAACATCCTCTGCGGAGGTCGATGATGAGAGATGTATAACCAACGCAATCTGATTTTAAGGAATAAAAAAGTATCTTTGTAAAAAATATCTAATTAATACATTTGCTTATTCATGGCACTGCATTACCTACAAGTTGAAAAACTAACCAAATCATTTGGTGACAATTTTTTATTCAAAAACATATCTTTCAGTCTTTTCGAAGGCCAACACATTGCCTTAATTGCACGAAATGGTGCAGGGAAAAGTACGTTACTTAACATTATTGCAGGAAAGGAATCATACGATGAGGGAAAAATCACCTTCCGTAACAATATTCGTGTAGAGATCCTTCCTCAAGACCCTAAGTTTGATGCAGGTAAAACCGTCCTTGATATATGCAAGGAATCTGGTCATGAGATTCAACTGAAACAGATGCTCGGCAAACTGAAAATCACCGATATGGAGATGAGAACCGACACGCTGTCAGGAGGACAGGTGAAACGTATTGCATTAGCAAAAGTCTTGGCATCGCAACCCGAATTACTCATATTGGATGAGCCTACCAACCACCTTGATCTAGATATGGTTGAATGGCTGGAAGATTATCTCCGAAAATCTAAAATGGCACTGTTGATGGTCACGCACGACCGATATTTCCTCGACAGGGTATGCAGTGATATTCTAGAGATAGACCAAGAACAATTATACTCATACAAAGGGAATTACTCCTATTACTTGGAGAAAAAGCAGGAACGGCAGAATGTACAGAGTGCTGAACTAGCCCATGCCAATAATTTATATCGGAAAGAGCTGGACTGGATGCGCCGGCAACCACAAGCTCGTGCAGGAAAAGCCCAATACAGAATAGATGCTTTTCATGAGTTAGAGAAGAAAGTGAAAAGCAGACGTGAGGCAGGAAACATCCAACTGGACGTGAAAGCCAGCTATATAGGAAACAAAATCTTTGAAGCAAAATATGTCTCCAAGCAATATGATTCGATAAAGATACTGGATAAGTTTTATTACAACTTCAGTCGGTATGAGAAGTTGGGAATCGTGGGGAATAACGGAACAGGCAAATCAACATTTGTGAAGATGCTCATCGGAGAAGTGGCTCCCGATGAAGGGTCATTCGACATCGGTGAAACCGTGCAATTTGGTTATTATAGTCAGACAGGATTGAAGTTCAATGAAGGAATGAAAGTGATCGATGCTGTTAAGCAACATGCCGAGGTTGTTCATTTAGGAGACGGTCGAAAACTGACGGCCTCACAATTCCTACAATACTTCCTTTTTACACCCGAGACGCAACAGAAATACATTTCGAAACTAAGTGGAGGTGAAAAGAGACGGCTCTATCTATGTACTATTTTAATGAAAAACCCCAATTTCCTTGTCTTAGATGAGCCAACCAACGATTTGGATATCGTCACACTCAACGTTTTAGAGGAATATCTGCAGAGCTTTAAAGGTTGTATTATCGTCATCTCACACGACCGTTACTTCATGGATAAGGTGGTGGATCATCTATTTGTGTTCCATGGAAATGCCAACATACAAGATTTCCCAGGTAATTATACTGAATATCGGGAATGGCGCGATATGAAGGAGTATTTCGATAAGCAAGAAAAAGAAGCCAATCAGAAACCAAAAGAAACCGCTTCCATCGAAAAAAGACAAACTGAAAGAGCGAAAAAACTTAGCTATAAAGAGAAAAAAAAATTCGAATCACTTACCGACGAAATCGCTCAGTTGGAAGAAGAAAAAAAGAATATCGAGACGGAACTATCCTCTGGATTACTTCAAGGAACTGAGCTGATAGAGAAATCCAACCGCATCGGTAAAATAATGGAAGAATTGGAAGAGAAAGAGATGAGATGGTTAGAATTGAGTGAACTAGCATAATAGATAAACAAATGAGCAAGATCGATTTACATGAACTTATTCCTGGAGGCAACAAATACGATGCTCATCAATATTTAAAGCCAACAGATGTCCGTTTTTGTCACGAACACTATATCCTACTATTTCCCGATGGATTCGGTATTTATCATAAGGATAAGATACAATATCCCCGCCACTTTATATTGAATGATTTGGAAATAAAAGATCATTGGTGTCCTAAAGTCCCTGAATCGAACACTAATCACCATTTTTATAATAATTTATACAACCCCGAATTCTGTTCCGCTATCTATTCAGAGCCAAACATCACATTAGTGCTTTTTGTATCCGATGAACTCATTCAAATCGTATACGACACTAAAAGGAAGAGAATCATACATAGCTGTACCCTTATGCGCTTTTATAGGAATTATTTCGAAATAAACAAAGAGGGAATGATTGCTTATCAATCAACTTTTGGCATTAATATATTGGATTTTAAAGGGAAGATCATTAGCGAATTTAAAATTGCATATAAACCAAATCAAGGTGCGATAAAACTACCTTCAAGAAATGAATTCGGAATCAACAAATTACTATACTGGTCGCCCGACAATCAAAAGATTGCTTTTTATTTCACAAATGATAAAGAAGTGTCACACTTCCCTGTTGGTGACTTAGCACAACGAAATGTGACCTATCCATTTGCTGGCGAGAAGAGTGAAACAGTCACCCTTGGAATCGTCGATATAACAACAAAAAAATGCGTTTTCATCGACTGTAAACAGGATCCTGTCATAGCAGAGGCACGACAAGCCATCTGTCATGACTACTCATACCTGACGGGGATAACATGGTCGCCCGACTCGAAGTACATACTGCTATTCGAGTTAGAGAGAAGTCAGAAATACTATCAAGCCAAGAAGTATTCAGCTGAAACAGGAGCATTTGAAGAATTCCTATTCGACGAAGCATCCTCGACCTATGTTGAGCCCGAACATCCATTTTATTTCGTCAACAATCAACAGTTTGTTTATCTTTCCCAAGCAACAGGACACAACCATTTGTATAGTTACGATCTAACAACAAAAGAGAGGCAGCAACTCACCTCAGGCGATTGGGATATCCTCGGTTTAATCGGGGAAAATAAGAATAAGATTTATTATAGCAGCAACCAACGGAACTGCATCGGGAATGATGTTTTTTTGCTTGATGTAACCACACAAACAAGTACGCTTATCACTCAAGAGAAAGGTACTCATCGTTTTTTCTTCGACAGAGATTCCGAACTTTGGGTGGATCTATACTCAAGCATGCAGGATCCAGGTCACCTGAACTTCAGCAACCATATCGTTCCATTCCATTGTTCACATAAACGCAAGAACCTGCCCTATTCAGTTGAGGTGGGCACTATTTCGATTGATAATGACCCGATTTACTACAAGGCCATTCTGCCTAAGAAAATAACAGCGAAAAAGAAATACCCAGTAGTATTTTATATTTACGGAGGGCCACACGTTCAACTCATACAAGATCAATGGGGAAGCAGCACCAAAGGTTTCGAGGAGATGATGGCGCAAGAAGGATATTTTGTGTTTATGATCGACCCCCATGGGTCAACGAACAGAGGCAAGGCTTTTGAAGAAAAGATATATCAGAACATCAATGTTCCACAGATAGCCGACTACGATCGGTTCATTGATTGGTTACTAGAGGAGAGTCCGTATAAGGAGCATATCAACGCCAAGAAGATGGCCATCTACGGGTGGAGTTTTGGTGGATATATGACGATCTCCATGCTATTGAACAGTCGTCACTCCTTCCAGATAGGCGTAGCTGGGGGAGCCGTTGTCGATTGGCGAATGTATGAGGTCATGTACACCGAGCGATATATGGGCGTTAGGGATGCTAAGACAGAAGCGATCTACCAAAAGTTTGATTTGAAAGAGCACATCCATAAGCTCAAGACCCCGTTATACCTGATACACTGCGATAGTGACACCACGGTTTTGTGGCGGCACACACTATCGTTATTGAAAAAAGCCAACAGCATAAAAGATCTATGTACCCTAATCGATTATTACGTATTTTCCGGACACGGACACAATGTTAGAGGCGTAGAACGTGTTGCCTTGATGGAGAAGGTGAAGGGGGTGATTGGGAGGTATGTTTAAAGGGGGGGATACTGGGATTTCACAAATTCATCGAGCACTCCGTTTGTTGGCTTGCTCACTGAGTAGTTGACAAAAAATATTGTATATTTGCATGAATTGTAAAATAATTTGAATGAGATAGAAATCATTCTCAAGAGAATATTTCCAATCATCTGTAATTTTTTATCTATGGACAAATTAGCACCTGAATAATATGGCAAAAAAGAGTATGATAACGGTAAAGGATGTGAATATCAGAACGGTGACAGTCAACGGCATTGATTACATCTGTATTACAGACATCGCAAGACAGAAGAACGAGACCGAACCGAAAGACGTGGTAAAGAATTGGATGCGGCAAAAGAACACTTTGGAATATTTGGGTCTATGGGAGAGATTACACAATCCTAATTTTAAAGGGGTCGGATTCGACCCCCTTTTGGCTGAAGCTGGAAGTAACGCTTTCACTATGAGCCCAACCAAGTGGGTTGAACTCACAGCTGCCATAGGCATCTTTACGAAAAATGGAGCTGGAGGTGGCACGTATGCTCAACGAGACATTGCCTTCAAGTTTGCCAACTGGGTGTCTGTGGAGTTTGAGCTCTATCTAGTGATGGAGTTCCAACGCCTGAAAGCCAAAGAACAGGAACTGATTGGATGGACAGCCAAGCGGGAACTCTCGAAAATCAACTACCGCATCCATACTAACGCCATCAAGCACCATCTAATTCCGGAGGAGGTGACTCCTGCACAGTCGAGCATCATCTATGCCGAGGAAGCAGATGTCCTGAATGTGGCCATGTTCGGCATGACTGCCAAGCAATGGCGTGAAGTCAATCCTGACCTCAAAGGCAACATCCGAGACTATGCGACTATCAATGAACTCATTTGTCTCTCAAACATGGAGAACATCAACGCTGTGCTTATCAATGATGGAGTACCTCAGGGCGAAAGGCTTATCAAGCTTAATCAGATAGCCATCCAGCAGATGCAAGTGTTGGAGAATAATGGAAGTAGGAAGTTGTTAAAATAGACAGGTGATTATGTGAACATCAACGGCCACGACATGAAATACATCATCGAGCACTCCGTTTGTTGGCTCGCCCACTAAGTAGTTGACAAAAATGTTGTATATTTGCATAGACAAAAAAACTAATTTGAAGGAAACAGAGATAGTAAAATATTAACATACTGAGCTTTACGCTCTTATTCTCGAAGTGATAAAATCTGGTAAATTTTTTCAAGTAGCGAGAGTAAGCGAGCGAAAGGTTCACGCCTATGGCGTGAGCCGTTTCGTGCTTATTAGCTACGTCGGTTTACCAGAGCCATTCACTTCTAATAAGCGACAAAACGAAATGGCCACGTCTTTTTCTTTTTGCTTATGCGAATGGAGTGGAGAGTTCGCAATATAAGGTGGTAATGATCACAAAAGAAAACATAAAAAAAGTTCTTGAATTATGTGGATTCAAGGGAAATGGCAATTTGTATAGCAAACACTACGATTCAATAGATTGTGATTTGAAAGTAGATTTCAAAAACGGAAAATTTGAATATCCTGAAACAAAAGATTTTAAAGTAAACGAACGGCAAACTTGCAATTTGTCAGACCCTGAAAATTTTGTTGTGTTTGAATGTGTTAACCGTTTGTTTGAGAAGGGGTATCAACCAAACCATATAGAATTAGAGCCCCGTTGGAAATTAGGACATAATGCAAAAAGCGGCCGTGCTGATATATGGGTTCGCACATTCAAAAAGGTAGATGATAAAGTAACTAACGAAAAACAATCACTTTTGATTATTGAATGCAAAACCGCAGGCAATGAATTTAATGGTGCATGGAAAGATACACTTGATGATGGAGCACAATTGTTCAGTTATTATCAGCAAGAACAAGCAACTAAATTTCTTTGCCTCTACACTAGTGATTTTATTGATAATAAAGTCAAATGTGAATATCACCTTATCAATGTGCAGGATAACGATGAATTGCTTGCGACACTCAAGGAACCAAAAACATACAAAGAATCCAAGAACAACAAAGAATTATTTGCCACTTGGAAGGATACATACCAGCAAGATTCTGCTTCGCGCGGGCTTTTCGAACCTGACATTGCTTCTTACGCAATAGGAAAAAACAAATATTCTATTGATGATTTAGTGGAAATTGACAGCGAGAACATGCAGAAAAAATATAATGAATTTGCAACTATACTTAGGCAACATAATGTTAGTGGACACGAAAACGCTTTTGACAAATTGGTAAATTTGTTTCTCGCGAAGGTTGTTGACGAAACAAACAATCCCCAGTCTCTCGATTTTTATTGGAAAGGTTCAGCTTATGACGATTATTTTCGTTTACAAGATCGTTTGCAAAAACTTTACAAAATTGGAATGCAAAAATTCCTTGGCGAAGATGTCACATACATTGATAATAAAGAAGTTGAAGATGCTTTTCGATTGTTTAAAAACGACCCAGATGCCACCAAAGAAACAATTTTGGAATACTTCCGCCAATTGAAATTCTTTACCAACAACGATTTCGCGTTTATTGATGTTCACAATGAACATCTATTTTATCAAAACTCAGCTGTGTTGCTCAAGATTGTAAAAATGTTGCAAGACATTAAATTGAAAACAGAGACTCAAAACCAATTCTTGGGCGACTTGTTCGAAGGGTTTCTTGACCAAGGTGTAAAACAAAGCGAAGGTCAATTTTTCACCCCTACACCGATTGTAAAATTCTTGATTTCGTCGTTACCATTACAGCAAATCATTGAAGAAACTGAAATTCCCCAAGTAATTGATTATGCTTGTGGCGCAGGCCATTTTCTCAATGAATATGCAGAACAAATCAAACCATTTGTCAATGCGAAAAATGGCAAACTTTCTGATTATTACGGAGCAATAACTGGTATTGAAAAAGAATACCGTTTATCTAAAGTTTCAAAAGTAGCATCGTTTATGTACGGGCAAGACGATATTAGAATTATTTATGCTGATGCTCTTTCAAACATAAAAGAAGTGAAAGACAACTCTTTCTCTGTATTGGTTGCCAATCCGCCTTATAGTGTGAAAGGCTTTTTGGAAACATTAACAGATGAAGAATGCTCTAAATTCGAACTTTTTAAAGAAGTTAGCGACATTGCCAAAAACAGTTCTATTGAGACATTCTTTGTAGAACGTGCCGCACAGCTTTTGAAAACAGGTGGCGTTGCAGCAATTATTTTGCCTTCATCGGTATTGAGCAATGGGTATATTTACATAAAATGTCGAGAAATCATTTTACAACGTTTTGACATAGTGGCTATTGCGGAATTCGGAAGTGGCACATTCGGGAAAACAAGCACAAACACTGTCACCTTGTTTCTTCGTCGCAAAGCAGTGAATCCAAGCCTTGCGGAACATTACAAAAATCGTGTAGATACTTGGTTTAATGGTGACGATACTAAAAATGCAGTTTTTGAAGATTATCCTTTGCTTGATGCATATTGCCAGCATATCGGAGTGCCATTAACTGCGTATAGAACATTGTTTAATAACAATTTACAAACAAACAAAACAGAAGAAACATCTCTGCAGAATGATTCTGAAACGTCAAGCATTGCAGCAGAACCAGTTGCAGAATATCACGCAAAAAAATTGATGGATTATGACACATTTAAGGATTATCGTCAGACTTTTGAAAATGACACAACTGCAAAAAAAATAAAGAAGAAGAAAATCACAACGAAGTATAGCGAAGCAGACCGTCAAAACGATTTAGAAAAATACGTTTGCTCTTCTATTTGTAAGATAGAAAAAGACAAACTCTATTATTTCATGTTGGCAAAAAGCAATCCGCAACCAGTTATTGTTGTGAAATCGCCTACTGACAGTAAAGCTAACAAACAATTTTTAGGTTATGAATGGAGCGGGGCAAAAGGCAATGAAGGCATAAAATATCTCGGATCCAACATCAGCGATGACGAAGAAAATGAAATTGCCCGCAACAAAGGCATAAACAGCATACAAACGCCATTGTTTAATCCTCATAATTTAGCAGACAATGATAAAATCAATTCTGTTATCCGGAAAAATTTTTCAAATGCCATTTCTGATATTCCAGAACAAGTTACATCATTTATTTCGGCGTGCGAATTGGTTGATATGCTTGACTTTACTCGCGTTACATTTGATAAACAAATAAGAACAACCGCGACTAATAAGATTGAAGTAAAGAGTAAGTTCCCTTTGGAAAAATTGGGAAATTACGTATATCCCATTAAAGGTGTTTCATTTGAAAAAACAAGTCAATCACAAAACGAAACCCAAAATGTCGTTTTGACAGCAGACAACATTACTCTTGATGGACATTTTGAAGTAATCAAAAAAATATATGTTTCAGAAACAGTCGTCTTTGATGATGAGAAGAAACTAAAAGCAAATGATTGTTTTATATGTTTCTCAAGTGGAAGTAAACAGCACGTCGGAAAAATAGCTTTTATCGAGGAAGACCAACCTTATTATGCAGGCGGTTTTATGGGAATATTAAGAACTAAAAACAAAGATATACTTCCCAAATATTTATACGAAACGCTCAACAGTGAAACGATGCGTAATGTAATCCGCTCAAATAGTAATGGAACAAATATTCAAAATTTATCGAATAAGATTGGTGAAATTAAAATTCCACTACCACCTCTTGACATTCAAAAGCGAATCATTTCTGAATGTGAAGTGGTAGATGCTGAATACAAAAAAGCACAAGAGACCATAAATGATAGTAAAAATAAGGTTGTAGAGATTTTTTTGTCTCTTGACAAAAAAGCAAACCAGACATTGAAATTATCAAACAAAGATGTATTTGACATATCAATAGGTCGGAGAGTTTTGAATTCTGAAGTTAGTTCGGAATATGAAATACCAGTCTTCAGTGCCAATGTATTCGAGCCGTTTGGAATGATTGACAAACTATTAATCGAAGATTTTTCAAAAGATTCAGTGCTTTGGGGTATTGACGGTGATTGGATGGTAAATCTTATTCCTGCAAACAGACAATTTTACCCTACTGACCATTGTGGCGTTTTAAGGATAAAAACAGATGACATTTTACCAAAATACATGGTTCACCTATTGAATGAAGAAGGCAAAAAGGCAGGATTCAAACGCAGTTATCGTGCTTCAATTGATAGGATTGAGAGTTTATCTGTACAAGTAGCACCTATTGATGAACAACGCAAAGCGATTATTGAAATCGAGCAATACGAAGCCAAAATCGCCGAAGCCAAAACCATTATGGCCAGCTGTGCAGAAAGGAAGAAACGAATTTTAGAAAAATGGTTGCGATAAGGTGTTTCAAAAAAACAACTCTGATTATTGTCTGAAAGAATCAACAACATAATTTGACAAAAATACATTCCTTGAAAGATGGGGAAATCGTACAATACACGGATGTAGACGATGTGCACATCGTCTCGCGAACACAATCGTCACGGGTTATTATAAAATAAAAATTACGAAGAGAAGGTGCATCAAATATTGGTATTTCACTCCTCATCGTCACCATAATCCGTTATGAGTAGCGGTGCACCACCACTGATGGAATAGTAGGCGGTTATCTGCTGTCTTTCCAGTGGTGATGTTTCAGATGTTTCGTCATCCTCCCATGCATCATTTTCCCACCAAAGTGTCACAACACCGTTTTTGAAATCGATATCCATGGAACTATCTGTAGGATAGAATGTATGTCCTCCACCATCATAATATCCAGTTAGTTCATAATTACCATTTTGATATGAAAACTCGTAACCCCAAATCCCATATTTCCCACATGTATATTCCACAGAAAAGGTTTTCCCTGATATTTCTACTTCCTCATCAACTGGAAGATAAGTGTCGTCATACAATGATTCATAGTTATCGGAATGGAAACAAGCATCATTTCTTATATCCGTCTCAAAATAACGTCCCTTATTAAGGACCAACATAAACCCATTTTTTGTCCCATTAAGTAAGGAATCTTTGTTCCAATGAGCAGGTTGTAAACTATCTGGTCCTTGAATACCAATCACATAATCCGTCAGTCCATCCTCATTCACATCACATTCTCCCATGATGCCCTTGTAATGGAAAGGAGGAGACACCAGTTTCTTAAAATCGCGTATCTTTTTGCACCTGCGTTTCTCATAAAAACTCTTATTCTTAGTGAAGTCCCAATAGAACTCCAAGTTAGGGGATAACAGATAGTCATAGTCTCTATCCGCCAACACGTTGTTCATCACATCACAGTCTGCCCAATAATAGTCGTCCGCCACATCGTCCGAAACAATCTTTCCCGCACCTTTTCTCACAAGAATATTTTTATGGCTATCCCACACGAAACAGTATTTTCGCATGAATTGGTCGGAAGTCGAGTCCTTCACATCAATTACGCAGCTATCCAGACTTATGGTAAAGGAGGTGCTATCGTTGACCTTCATCATAAATTCCCCCTCCTTAGCTATGGCAATATGCAAGCACAGCATTTGAATCCAACAGAGAAATAACATCTTCTTCATGCGATGATTGGGTATCTTCAGATAAATATAAGTTGACAACCATAAAAATAGATAATTTATCATAAAACGACAATGGATTACCAATAATTTTAAAATTATATGTTTATTCGTAAAGTAAAAACAGCTATATTTGTCCTCAGAAAATAAACTACATGTTTTATTTGACAAATTGCCTGTTATTATGGATAAACAATCTAAAAAACAAAGGTTTACGGCACACAAGGAGTTGCTCCTAAATGCCAATGAAGTGTGGCCTCTCAGGGGAAAGCCACAAAACCTAGACATGAGATCTATGGAGAATTTTCCCAATAGTATGTTGTCATATAAAGAAAATCTTCTATCTTTACACTTGAAAAAACGTCGAAATTTCAAAGGTAATATGAGAGGAAATCGAACTGAAATAAGCAACAATACTCTTAGACATCGCATTGATGTGATGCCCAAGAATCGTGTGTTGTTTCGCACAGACTTTCCTGATTACCATCCCGAGTATGTCGGCGAAACATTGGCAGAATTAACAAACGAGGGCGTGTTGGTGAAACTTGCCCAAGGTATATATGCTAAACCAAGGAAAAGTCGATTCGGAATAGTTCTGCCTTCCATTGAAGAAATAGCACAGGCCATTGCAGTACGCGACCATACGAAAGTGCTTCCCTCCGGCCTGACGGCTTTGAATGTCTTAGGGCTATCCACCCAAGTGCCAATGAGACACATCTACCTGACAACTGGTAGCGAAAGAATAATTAGACTTGAGAATCAGCAGTTGGTGTTGAAACATGGCGTACCCAAAAACTTCTGCTATAACACACGACTCATCGCGCTCCTCACACAAGCATTAAAAGAGTTGAAGAAGGAGAATGTAGGACAAGAAGAATTGCAAATAATACGCTCTTTAATAATTCAAGAACCCAATAAAAAGGCATTAGCAAAAGATGTGGACAGAATGCCCGCATGGATGAAAAGGATTGTGAAACCTATGCTAAACTAAGACGAAAAATATGGATAAATGTGGAATCCACTCGATAATTGAGCAATGCTTTAAAGGTGAAGACACCAAAACGAATTGCAAAATAAGAACAGTAGTACCAACCCGCACTTTTCTGGAGAAAATGTTTCTTCTTGCTGAAGAGTTTCAAAAAAAGTCTCCAAGGAGTGTGCGAATGTCCCGCCATTTGTATGATTTAGAAAAAATGATGGACACAGTGTATGGACAAAAAGCATTAGCCGATAGTACTCTTTATAATGATATCGTAGAACATCGAAAAACATATTATGCACTGAAACATGTAAACTATGATTTACTTAATCCTACCACCATCAATTTTATGATACCAAAACAGGAAATGAAAGCATGGGAAGCAGATTATGCAGACATGAAAAGATACTTCATTTACGGGCAGTCATTAGAATTTGAGGCACTGATAAAAAGAATGCAAGAGTTAGAAAACAGAGTTAGATTAATATAAAATAATAAAAACAACAGTAAAATGTGTGTGCAAAAAAATGAATGCATACACATATACTCCTGCTCATAGAAACGCAAGAGGGTGCATCAAAAATTGAATTTGATGCACCCTCTTGCCCGACAAATAGAATGTCTTTATCTCACTTCCACCTTAAATGATGTGGTTTTGTTTGATATGATATAAACACCGGCAGGAAGATTCTTCTTGCTGATGGTCTCATTGATGGATTCTTCCTTCTTAAAGGTGATTTTATCGATTTTCTTTCCTGTTGAATCATAGATGACATATTCACCCAAAAGATTGCCGTCTATTTCTGCAAATATATTCTTCACACCCACCGTTTGGGCATTGAAATTGATCCAATCGATATTTGCATAACTACCATCGATGACAATACGCATCACGTGTTTGCCTTCTTTTAATTTGGCTGTTCCACTGACGGTAGTGTAAGTATCCCAGGTACCATCTATATTTGGCACACTGATCTTTCCGGTCACGTCCTCACCATCCATCTCTATATGGAAGGAAGAATTGTCATTACCAGAAGCCACTCGTGCGCTCCAATCGTAGGTGTCTGAAACGGTTACATTGACCGTATATTCTACCCACTCTCCTGCTGAAGTCCATCCAATCATATAATCTCCTTCGTGAGCGGTGATGTCCACTCCCTCCTCACGGTACTCTTTGCCTTTGTTCTCTTCTTCGTCATCTGAATAAGCGACGCCACTTCCGCCTAAGTCAAAATCTTCTGCTTCGATCTTGCCCGGAATAACGCTTGGCATTCCATGATATGGAGCTCTTGGCACACGAACGAGTATAGAGATGGATGATTCTCCTTCCTTATTCTCATTGTCTTTTGCAATAGCCTTGATTGTGTAGGTTCCTACTTTCAGGTTTCCTATGTTTTGTGTATAAGGGGCTGATGTGCTTTCACCTATTAGCTCGTCGTTGAGATAGAATGCAACGGATTTGATGCTTCCGTCGTCGTCACTTGCATCTGCGCTGACCGTGATGTTTGACGTCTCATCCAATATTTCACTCTCTGTTGGTGAAGTGATCTTAATCTTTGGTGTGCCTTTCTCGCCTTGACCGATGAAGGTGCTGACACTTTGTGCACCCAAAGTGACTTTAAAAGTGCTTCCTGAACCTGCGATATTAGATTCTTTTGAGACGTTCTTTTGTCCGTTTGTCATATAATGTTCCCATTCACTTATTTCTGTACCAGGAATTGAGAAGGTGATTGTTTGAGCAGAGGTGTTTTTATTAACCGCCACAATTACGATGTCATTATCCTTTTTAAAGGCAGATACATTCACGTTGTTGACAGGCTTCTGTGTAGCATCGATTCTGACGAAGCCTGGGCGAACGAATTTAGAATAATGAGCAAAACAGTAACCACGTTTAGTGACATTGCCATTATCCTTGATCAAACTGTATGAACGACGAATATACCACCATACATAGGTTTGGAAATTACCGACTACCATTGCGTTGGTCATGTGGTCAGACACTTCCAATGCCTCTGGCCATGTGTCGGCATCACTCGAACTATTTGGATAATATACCTCTGTCATCCATAGCTCTTTTCCCGCGCCTTTGGATTCCCAAAGTGGATAGGAGAATGCACTAACCTGTGTGCCATATAGGTGTGTGGCAAGTATATCCAAGTTGGCCAATGCCTTATCATCTTTTAGGATAGGGTCGGAAGTGCTTTTGGTATATTGGAACGATTCTGGAGCCATCACTCGACAATTGATGCCTTGTGCATAATCCCTCATGAATGTTGCCATGTCATTGGATGGCCACCAAGTCCAGTCCGATCCATAATCCGGCTCGTTTTGAATGGACATGGCATACAAGTCGATGCCATTCTGCTTCATATAATCGATGAATTTGTTCAAATGCTTCACATAGTCGCCATAAGAACTCGTCTTCAATCTTTGTGATGAATTATATGGTTCTACCATATTGCTTGGAGGACTCCAAGGGGATGCGAAGACATAAGCGCCTTGCTTTATAGCATATTTAGCTGTTTCAATCTCTTTCGACCAGTTGCTTTCAACGGGGTCCACATGAATACGTAAGACAGATAGACCTAATTGCCCATCTCCATTGTCAAAGGCTGTTTTCCTTTGTGATTCTGATAGGTCATTGATCCAAGTAGGGAAGTTGATACCTCCAAATCCTCGGATGACTTGGTACTCTTTGTTTATGTTCACATTGACAGTTTGTGCACATAGCACCGCGGGAAGAAAGGTTAATGACGTCAGCACCCATTCCCTCAAATGTTGCTTGAAATTGTTTTTCATGTCAGTATTACAGTTTTTATTTAATAGTGTCTAATATCGATCAAATGGTTCCCATTGTGGAAAATAAGTTTCTTATTCTTATTTCTCACCTTGCAAAGATAAAAATTCATTCTTTAATTTTGACGATGTGAGAAAAAAAATTTATCTTTCCGAGAGATATTTGTCCCAAAATCGAAGTAAAAACAGGCTCTTGAATACAAGATATGTGGACTTTTATATCTCTCTGTAAACATGTAAGATAAATAGATCAAAATAGAATTTGATGACAATACGGGTTGATAAATCAATACTTTTCGGCAGTCTCTTTGCCGTGATTCTAATGGCATGTAGCCGTCAACAGCCAACCCCCATAGAATCACACACGGAGGTGATGGATACTTGTCCTGTCATCTTAGAGAAAAATGTGGAGGAGGATGTAAAGGAGGATACGGTGTACACATTAAAAATTAGTGCGGTAGGCGATTTGATGGTACATGATTATCAGATTAACAAAGCTCGCCGTAAGGATACCGACTCGTTTGATTTCTCTCCCGTCTTTAAGCAAATCCAACCCTACCTGGATGAAGCTGATATTCTTGTGGGCAATCTGGAAACCGTTTTTGCAGGAAAAGACAAGGGAAGAAGCAATAAGGTTTGTGGTTATTCCTCCTTTCCCTATTTCAATTCGCCCAATGCTTTTGCGGATGCCTTGGCAGCAGCTGGTTTCGATCTTGTGACCACTGCCAATAATCACACGTTGGATGCCTATCCGGAAGGGGTTGTTTCCACCTTGAATTTATTAGATTCATTGGGTATCAGACATGTGGGGACGGCCCGTGACTCTGCTGAAAAGCAACAGCTCTGTCTGATGGAAAAGAATGGAATCCTCGTTGGTTTTTCAGGTTATACGTATAGTTTAAATGGTATTCATAGACCTAAGGACAAACCCTATTTAGTCAATGAGTTTATCAATTATGACACGACAAAGATCAGGGAGATGTGCAACGAGATTCGTCGATTGAAAAAAGCCGGGGCGGATTTTGTCGTCGCATATGTTCATGCAGGTACGGAGTATCAGAAAAAACCGAATAGCTATCAGAGAAGAGTGGCTGATTCGCTCTTCCATGCTGGCGCTCAGTTGATACTGATGAGTCATCCTCATATCCTGCAAAAGATGGATGTGCTGACTTCGAAAGACTCGCTGAGGAAAAGTGTCGTGGCCTACTCACTGGGTAATTTCATCTCATCGCAAGTGTCAAATGAGAAATCGCATAAAGATATTGGCGCCATTTTGGAGGTGGAGGTGAAGAAATGGAGGGATAGCACGTTCATCAGTGCGGTTTCAGTAATTCCCACCTACTCCTACTGGAGAAAAGATCATATAGGTGTTTTACCAGTCATCAAGGCGCACGACTCACCTAATGAGGTAATCAAGTTAAGAATGAAAGATACGATGATGGTGAACAAGGCCTATCATCATACATTGGAAGTGCTTCGTGGCGACATGGATAGTACATTGTGGAAGATTGAAAATGAGCGATATTGCCTAGAATGGAGGTAAATCAAATTATATAGTTAAAAGAATTTGTTACAAGATTAAAAAAAATCTTTTAAATTATTTTGTGGATAGAAAAATAATTTGCAATTTTGTAACGCAAACAAAACAGGTAGATTTTTTCATAGTTAAGGTTTAGATTGACTAAGGGACGTTGTGAAACGTCCCTTAGTTATTTTTATTCGGTAGGACTCCCCTATCAAACATCCTAAATTCGCACTTGCCACAAGGTGATAAATCGACTTCTACAAGCATTCTCATAATCGATTATAAATCAATCTCAAAGACACCTCACGCCTCGTTATTAGACGATTTAATCCATATCCTGCTCATCAAATAAAAAAAAACGGGGCTGAAAGTTAAATTATGCTTAAAAATCGTTATTTTTGCATTATGGAGCAGATTCTAGACAAATTACACATCAATATACCAGTGACGGATCCTATTCTGATCTTCTCACTAGTATTATTTGTTATACTATTTACTCCTCTTATTTTCAACAAGATGAGGATCCCTCATATCATCGGACTCATCTTAGCCGGCATCGCATTAGGAGAAAACGGTTTCGGCATCTTGAATAGAGATGTCAGCTTTGAGTTATTTGGTGCCGTCGGTTTGCTATACATCATGTTTCTTGCTGGTTTGCAAATCGACCTGACAGATTTCAAAAAGAACATGAAGAAGAGTATGTTCTTTGGTCTCATGACATTCGCCGTCCCTATGTTATTAGGAACCATCTCCAGCTACTACCTGCTTAAACATCTGTTCCTTAGCATCTATTCGGAAGAAAATATTATGACCATTTGTGGGAATATCTCATTTGACAAATATCTAATATTAGCTTCTCTTCTAATAGCCAGCATGTATGCATCGCACACATTGATCTCCTATCCGATTGTCGGACGTTACGGTGTCACCAAAAACTCGTCTGTCAACATCAGTATCGGAGGAACCATGATCACCACCACACTCGCCCTCTTTATCCTGGCAGTGATTGTGGCTATATGTCATGGGGAACTACAATCAAGCTTCTGGCTACGTTTTATCATTAGCATCATACTCTTTTCAACCATCATTGGGGTGGGCTATCCAAGGATTGCAGACCGATTCTTCAAACATCATGAAGACAGTATCTTACAGTATATCTTTGTCTTAGCAATGGTTTTCTTAGGTGGTTATCTTGCTAAATTAGCAGGATTGGAACCTATTATCGGATCATTCTTTGCCGGACTTGCATTCAACCGCAGGATTCCTAGAATATCTCCGCTAATGAACCGCCTCGATTTCGTAGGTAACGCACTTTTCATTCCGTTCTTCCTAATCGGAGTCGGTATGTTGATTGACGTGAAAAATGTTATTTCAGGTCCCAACACATTGATTGTCGCTTTGGTCATGAGTCTTGTCTCAACCGCATCTAAATACATAGCGGCCATCATCACCCAAAAGACCTTTAAGATGACCAAGGAAGAGGGATTGATGATCTTCGGTTTGAGTAATGCCCAGGCTGCTGCTACATTGGCTGCCGTCATGATTGGATACAACATCATTATCGGCAAAACGGCCGATGGAGAGATCATCCGACTCTTGAATGATGACGTGTTGAACGGAACCATCGTGATGATACTTGTCACCTGCACAATCTCATCTTTAGCAACAGAAAAAGCTGCTCGTAAATTAGTCCGCCTCGAAGATCAACTCGACGAAAAGCTATCCGAGGAGAAGCTGGTCGATCGTATTCTTGTGCCATTATATAATCCAGAGAATCTAAAGAGCCTATTGGAATTGGCTATTCTGCTAAAAGTTGACAAAAGCCGTGAGCCTTTATATGCCCTCACGATCGCCAATCAGAATGCAGCACACCTAACCTCCGAGGAGAAAGCAAAGAAACTATTAGAGAAAGCAGCAAAGATAGCTTCAGCAACAGACAACTCCGTCAGAATGATTACCCGCTACGACGTGAATGTCACCAGTGGAATCATACAGACAATCAAAGAGAATCATATCACAGAAGTGGTCATGGGTCTTCACCACAAAAATAGTTTCGCCGACTCTTTCTTGGGTGATAAAACAGACAATCTACTAAAGGCCACTAATCAAATGACTCTTATATACCATGCGACACAACCCGTCAGCACCATCAAACGAGTGGTGATTGCGGTACCGCCAAAGGCTGAATTCGAAGTCGGTTTCGTCAAATGGTATGACCGTGTCAAGAACATCTGCAAACAGATCGGTGCCAAAGCCTGTTTCTATGCTCACAATGAAACATTAGAGCAGATTCGTATCTTAGCCAAACGAAACAAATTCGGCGTGGAGACAGAGTTCTGCGAATTGGATGCCTGGGAAGATTTCCTTATCTTAACAGGTGTTGTTACATCCAACGACCTATTCGTGGTTGTCTCCTCAAGAAAGACCGCCATTTCATACAATCCAATGTTTGAAAAACTACCGAATCATCTTTCAAAATATTTTGCAAAAAATAGTTATATCATCTTATATCCGGATCAGTTTGATGAAAGTACATCCGACAACTACATTGTTTAAATCATTATGAGTCAGTTTTATAAAACATCACTTGTTTATTCTTGTTTAAGAGTTTATACTAACTTCATCTTCAAAAGATGGTTCAATAAGATAGAAATCAATGGAGAATACAACATCCCAGAAGGTGAACCTGTAATCTTTGCACCAAATCATCAGAATGCATTTATTGATGCAATGGCTTTACTCTCCTCTTCCCCTCAACCTATAGTCTTTTGGGTAAGAGCAGATTTATTCTCCAATAAAATCATCGGCTTCATTTTAAGAGCTCTAAAGATGATGCCTGCTTACAGGATGCGAAATGGATTTAGTAATCTGAAGAAAAATGAAGAGTCCATGTGTGATTCCGATGAAGTGCTTATCCACAAGCAATTCTTATGTCTAATGCCAGAAGGGGGACAAGAAGAGTATCGTTCGCTCCGTCCGCTCGTAAAAGGTATATTCCGTAGTGCCTTCTCCGCGCAAGAGAAACTTGGAGAAAACGAATGGGTGAAGATCATTCCTACGGGTATTGATTACGGACATTATGACAAAAGTGGCCGCCATTTGGTGATGAATTTCGGAAAGCCAATCAGCATCAAAGACTATAAACAGCTTCATGATGAGAATGCGCCTGTCGCATTGAATAGCATTCGAGAGGAACTACGAAAAAGAATAGAACCTTTGATGCTTAACATCACATCTAAAACCCACTATAGCACATTCTATACCGCTGCTAATATCTACAACTACCCAATGCTCCAAGTCATGGACATCTCTGAGAATGAGACGAACAGATTGGTGGCAAGACAAAAGATTGTCCAGATATTAGAACAGGCAGAAAACGATGAACGATGCACAGAACAAATAGAACAGTTAGACAAATATTGCAAAGCATGGGAAGCGAAACATAGCGATGTAAGCTTCTCTGCCAGAGTACAAGAATATGAAGGGTTCGACACTGATCTACTAATCAAAATCATATACCTCATCGTCACTATTCCATTGGAACTATACAGCTTAGTTTTAAATGGGTTAGGTTATGGCGTATGTAAACTATTAGGAAAGAAGGCGCATGGCACAGGATTTGAAAGTTCAGTCAAATTTGGTGTTGCCGCAGTACTTATGCCAATCATTTACATCATCGAAACATTGATTGCTAATATGTATTCGCCCGATATCAAAACCACGATTGCCTTTTTCTGCTCATTGCCTATCTCTTTCTTCTTTATGCTACGATATAGTTGGAAGTTCCAATACGTGAAGGAAAGAATACGTAACATGATCAAAAAAGATGAGGAACCTACGCGTATCTCTTCTCTTGTGCAAGAAATCATATCAATTATCGGTTTAAATTAAGCAACCATGACAAGCGCAGCAGATATCAAAGATGAACTTTTTGCTTCGGCACTACCCGGGAAGAGAGACGTCTTATCACGTTTTTTTAAAACGGGAGAAGGTGAATACGGGGAAGGAGACCTATTCATAGGCGTACCCGTTCCCGCTCAAAGGAGTATTGTTAAACAATATTTCCCAATGGATATGGACGAAATTGCCATTCTTCTATCAAGCGAATTTCATGAATGCAGGATGACCGGCTTACTGTTCTTAGTACGGTTGTATGAAAAAAGCAACGAAGAACAAAAAGCAACTATTTTTTCATTCTATCTATCCCATACACAATACATCAACAACTGGGATTTAGTTGACCTGTCTGCACCTCAAATCGTGGGCGATTATCTACTAAACAAGAAAAGTGAAAGAAAGTTGTTAAAACAATTAGCTAAGAGTAAAAGTCTTTGGGAAAGACGAATCGCTATCGTCTCCACCCTCACGCTAATAAAAAAGAACGAATTCATCGACACTTTAGAGATTGCACAACTGCTTAGCAACGATAAAGAAGACTTAATACACAAAGCTACAGGATGGATGCTTAGAGAGGTAGGAAAGAAAGACTATGAGACAGAATTCAACTACCTAAAAGAGCACTATAAACAGATGAATCGGACAACATTGCGCTATGCAATCGAACGATTTGACGGAAAAACCAAGAACCAATTCCTTTTAGGAAGAATAGAATAGTATGAGCGATTTTGATATTCGAAACAGTGCAAGTGAGAAAGAAAAAGAGTTTGAAAACGCACTTCGCCCTCTTTCTTTTGATGATTTTGCTGGACAAGCCAAGATCATTGAGAATCTGCGCATCTTTGTGCAGGCAGCTAAGATGAGAGGTGAATCACTTGATCATATCTTATTTCATGGTCCTCCCGGACTAGGAAAGACTACACTCTCCAACATCATTGCCAATGAGCTTGGAGTAGGCTTCAAAATCACCTCGGGACCTGTCTTAGACAAGCCAGGCGATTTGGCGGGACTACTCACCAACCTTGAACCACATGATGTCCTTTTCATCGATGAAATCCATCGTTTATCACCCGTTGTGGAAGAGTATCTTTACTCTGCCATGGAGGATTATCGGATTGACATCATGATAGACAAAGGACCTAATGCCCGTTCCATCCAAATCGATCTGAATCCATTCACACTTGTAGGCGCTACCACCCGAAGCGGTTTGCTGACCAGTCCGCTGCGAGCTCGTTTCGGTATCAATTGTCACCTAGAGTATTATGATATAGATGTATTGAAAGATATCATCATACGGTCGGCCACCCTATTGAATGCACCATGTGAGAGAGAGGCCGCCATCGAGATTGCCAGACGAAGCAGAGGAACACCACGTATTGCCAACGCCTTGCTACGCCGAGTAAGAGACTTTGCCCAAGTGAAAGGAGACGGTACCATCGACGTGAAGATAACAAAATATGCGTTGGAAGCGTTGAATATTGACACCTACGGATTAGACGAAATCGACAATAAACTACTAAATCTTATCATCGACAAGTTCAATGGCGGACCTGTCGGACTCACCACCATTGCCACCGCATTGGGCGAAGATGCAGGCACTGTAGAGGATGTATATGAGCCTTATCTGATCAAAGAGGGCTTCTTGAAACGCACTCCACGAGGACGTGAGGTAACAGACCTTGCCTACAAACATCTTGGCAAACTGAAGTTCAACCAAATGGGGTCACTGTTTGATTAAGAAAGATAATTCTGAAAACACTTCATAATAAAATAACTAAAAGATGAACACACGAATTCTTCGATATATCATTGGGTTGTTTCTATGTATAATTATTTCACCCTATGTCAGAGGAGAAAAGAAATGGGATATTAAAATTGAGGCTGACACAATCGCTCAAATAGAAAAAAACTACAAAATAGACTATTTCATTGAAGATACCAGTTCCACCCCAAATGTCATCTCCGTTCAACATGATTGGAACAATGATGATTATACCGTAGAAGGACCTTCTCGTTCCAACAGTTCTGGTATGTCTTTCCACGACGGAAAACTTATTCACAATCACAAAACAATCTATCGATATACATTAAAATTTAAGAAAGAAGGTGTTTATTCCATACCACCCGTCAAATTTAAATTAGCAAATGGTAAACAACTGACTTCCGAGTCGATTATTGTTCGTGTAAAGAGCCAATCAGCCACAGAAACTACCCAAAACAAGAATAAAGTTGAAAGTAAATGTAATATTAGAATTAAAGCTGACATAACAACTCTATTAGAAGAAAAATACAGAATAATCTACACCTGTGAAAATACCGATTCCTTCCCCAATATCATCTCTGTTCAACATGATTGGGACAAAGATGATTATACTGTAGAAGGTCCTATTAGTTCCAACAGTTCTAAAATGAGCATTAGCAACGGAAAACGTTATTCCAATTACGAAACAGACTATCTATATATATTAAAATTTAAGAAAGAGGGAACTTATTCCATACCACCCTTCACGATTAAATTAGCAAATGGTGAACAACTGAGCTCCAAACCAATCAAAGTTCAGGTAAAGAAGCAATCATCCATAAAGAGCAAAGACAAGAATAAAGCTCCTTCCATAATCGCTGAAATAAGAACCAACGAAACAGAAGTAGCCCTAGGAGATAGCATAGAGTGTGATCTAGTCGCATATATAGACGAGGAATCTTATGTGAATCAAATTAATGATTGTTCTAGGTTTATGATTACAAACGCATATTATTATGAACAATATAATATGGAACAAAATATGTATAGAAAAGTATTTTATAATGGATCTAAAATGAAATCTCATCTGCTAAAAAGATATATCGTTGTTCCATTGCAACCTGGCAAATTGACAATAGAACCAATATCCATCGGTTTAAGATATAATCACTCCTTCCTTTTACCCTCAGAGGAAAAAGACACTATAATAACAACAAAAGCAGTTGAAATAAAAGTCTCAAACAAACGATTACCCACAAAGGAAACCAAATTAGACATCTCTGACCATCCACATAAATTAGGACTTGTCATTGATTGTGCAGGAAGCCTTTCCACAAAAAGTGACACGCTTTCTGAGAGTTTCCTTGAATTAAAAAAAATAGTTGTTGAAGAATTGAAAAATAAATTGACAGACTATTCTACTACAATATTTGCAGGGAAACCTCACTATCCTACCGACCAGCAAATGGGAGAAATACCCAACGCAAATCCATCGGAAAGCAATAATGGATCTGCTGTCTACGACGCAATCATAGCAAGTGCTTTACGAGAAGGTGCTTTAACCTCCAAACAAAACTTCTCCATCATATTACTTACTGATGGGGATGACAATAGAAGCCATATTAATGAATCCTACCTTATCAACCTCCTATTGAAAAATAAAATAAGAGTTGATATCATTGCCTTGGGTAGTCAAAAAGAGAATGTTTTTTACAAGCCTGAAGATGAAAAATATTACACAGAGATGAAAAATCAACAAGACTTGGAGCCACTGAAAAGAATAGCAAAAGCCACTAACGGTATATTTATCATGATAGAAAACAAAGAGCAGATTTCTAATGCCATTCAAGATCTTATGCAAAAGTTGCAAAAGGATGAATCGCCCAACTTAAAACCTGATAAGAGTTTTAACCCTAAGCAGGAGATGCTCTATAAATTCTATGAAAAGATAATTTCAGAATCAAAAAGTGACTTCTAGAAACAGATCATCCAAAAGATATCCCATGAAACCACTAAAAATACTTGTCACATACAACTTATCTAGGTATTGTCCTCCCGATATCGCTGGAGGATGTGATCTTATATTCCCCACAGGGAAATCTTTCTCCAAAGAGGAGATAATGGGGAAAATAGGCGACTGCGACGCACTGCTCTCTATGTTTAATTTGCCAATAGACAAAGAGATTATCGATGCAGGAAAGAATCTGAAGATCATCTCCAACTTTGGCGTTGGATTCAACAATATTGATATCGAGTATGCCAAGACGAAAGGCATTGCCGTCTGCAACACCCCCGACCCTGTTATCGAGCCCACTGCCGAATTGGCTTTTGCACTGATGTCCGACCTCTCCCGTAGAGTGAGCGAGTGCAATCGGAAACTGCAATACAAAGAGCCCATCAAATGGGGTGTCATGGAGAACCTTGGGACGGGTCTCTATAACAAAACTTTGGGCATCATCGGCATGGGACGCATCGGTCAGGCCGTAGCCAGAAGAGCCCATGCCGCCGGCATGAAGATCCTGTATTACAACCGACACCAACTTGCCGCTTTCATCGAGCAATTATACAACGCACAATATGTCACTTTTGAGGAGATTCTCAAAACCTCCGATTATATATCACTTCACACCCCATTAGATGATAGCACCCATCATTTACTCGATGAAAAGGCGATTTCATCCTCCAAGAAGGGAGTGTTCATCATCAACACCGCCAGAGGGCCCGTCATCGACGAAGAGGCGTTGGTCCAGTATCTGGAGAATGGACATATCGGAGGCGTAGGATTAGACGTGTTTGAAAAAGAGCCCAATATACATGAAGGGTTAAAGGGAAAAGACAATGTCGTCATTGTTCCCCATATCGGGACAGCCACACACGAAGCACGAAAGGCTATGTTCGAATATGCCATGAAGAATATTCAACTCTTTTTCGAGGGTAAAAATCCCCTAAGCAGGATTGTTTAACCACCCATTTTGGCGTTAAAAACGCACACGCTCAGTCACGAAACACCCTATAAAAATAGGGTGTCCAGCCCTTCTTTTCTACAATTTAACATTTTTTTATCGCTCAAGTATTGTTTTTTACAAGAAAAAGCCATACCTTTGCATCACGATTTAAAAAACGATTCTAAATCGGCTACATGCGGAGTGGAGCAGTTGGCAGCTCGTTGGGCTCATAACCCAAAGGTCGTCTGTTCGAGTCAGGCCTCCGCAACAAAACAAAAAGATGACTGGTTCTCAGCCATCTTTTTTTTATATATCATTCTCATCATTATTCTGACGATTCAACACAGCTTTTGCCGTCTCCAAATCATCCTCATACACAAAGACATCGACTCCCATAGCCGATAGTCCAGAAAACAAGGTTGACATGTTTTCATTATGTGTCAGCGCAGGAACACCTTCCGTTGCCAATGTATCTACCAACATATGTGCATTGATAGGATCACCAAGAGTGACTAATTTCACAAGTTTCCTTTTGTCATTATCCATTTGCCTCAATCTTTTATAAATTACACGCCAACAAATGTACTATCTTTTTTAAAAAAAGAGCCTCAACGTTTTGCTCTTCTTGAATTTTTTATATCTAATATGCATAATATCAAGAATAATTTATACTTTTACAATTGCAGGATGAGGTATCGACTCATGCCTGTGGGAAAACATACAATAACAAGGGCGTTTAATCTGGGGGGTATCCCTTTATAACTTTGAGGATTATGAATATCAAGCATGCTTTTTCAATAGCAACAAACGGTTTCGTTTTTTCTCTCTTATTACTTTTCTTTTTTTCTTGTTCTGACAAGAACTCAGAGAATACAGGGACAACCGATTCTGTCACTTCAGATGTGCAGGTGGTCTTAAAGGGTATAGTGACAAACACCAAAGGGGAACCTATTCCATTTGTGTCAATGACCACCAAAGAGGGGGTCATGGAGACAGATAGCTTAGGCGAATTTATCATAGATAATCCTCCCATCGAAGGAGATCGCTATGTGATAAGATTCTCCAAAGAGGGATTCTATGATTTCATCTACTCAAAAGAGGTGACAGACTCCACTGGGGTTTTCATCATATTAACACCACGAGGAAACAGTGATATCAGCAGGAGTATCTCTTTCTCATCAGGGAAAGGTATTGCAGTAAACATAAACGGCATGATTGTGCAGATACCATCAAATGCTATTGCATACGACGACACAGGAGAAGATTATAATGGAGTTGTAAAGATGGATATGCTCTACCTCAATCCTGACTCCTCTGATTTTAAGCGAATGATGCCCGGCGGTGATATGTTGGCAATACGAAACTCTCTCGACACCACCTTCCTTATCTCATGTGGTATGGTAAACGTATTGCTTTCGGACGAGAACGGAAAGAAACTTCAATTAAGGAAATCGTCGCAAGCCTCTCTCACCTATCCCATCCCAGTATCCATGCAGGGATGTGCACCCGACACCATGCCGTTGTGGTATTTTGATGAGCAGAAAGGTCTCTGGATAGAAGAAGGTTATTCTGTGAAAGAGGGCAATGTCTATAAAGGTGTTGTGAATCACTTCTCATGGTGGAACGGCGATCTTCCTCATTTAAGTGCACAGGTGAATCTAACGCTAACAACAGAAAAGGGTATTCCTATAAGTAATACTATAACATTAACTTTAAAATACATCCAGCATGACAAATCAAATAACCTATTGGCTTCATCCCAAGAGACTATCTTTATAATGGATGGACATGCTAATGGATATGTACCAGCAAATACACATATTGAATTCTATTATGAAGATGAATTAATAGGAGAATTAAAACCTTTGAAAGCAAAAGAAAAGGTAAATCTGACACTGGTATGTAAGGGATTTGTCTCAAAAAGTATAAAATTTGAAGATATAAAAGGGAATCCTTTCTCTAACATGTACTTCAAACTAGAAAAAGATAATTCATTGAGTTATCTACGCACGACCGACGAAGGAATCATTCATTTTACCACTAAAAAGGAAAACATCGACAAAGATAAATGCAGCCTCTATTACAATGAAGTCAAGCTAACAACATTTTCCTTTGACAAAATGGTTAAATCAATAAATGACACACAAAAAATCGTCTTAAATTATCACTTGATAGATTACGCAATCAAAGGTGAAGCAAATAATTTCACAGAGGTGTATTTTTATGATGGCAAGAAGAAGTACTCTTCATCCACCCAAAGGATAATGCTTCCTGCCGGACAAAAATATGATGTTGTAATAGCAGGATATAAGATTGGAGAGATTCCAAAGAAAATAAGCAGCAGAGATAAATTTATTTTTGAGTTTCATCCATTGAAGATAATCAATTCACGTTCCTCAGAAAAGATAGATTATTTCATACGTTTAGTAGGTCGTCCGGGCCGATCAAAGCTCCCTGTTGAAATAGGAGTTCAAAACGGCTATGATATGGCTTCATCTCCAATTATTGACGAGATGGACGAATATGTAATGGTGGTATATTGTGACGATGTAAGTTTCTCGGTTAAAAACAAACGCAAGAACGGCTATTTTGAGCCCATAGTGATTGACCTCGCCAAGGCAGACATCCTAACGGATGAGGTCGATTTCTACAGGAATAATACGCTATTGCTCTCCCATCGTTTGGGACAGTTAGCCTATGCATGGATAGAACAAGACACAGCCTATTATTATTTTTCAAAGTCTGAGCCTGTCCCTTCTAAAAAAAATGAGACTATCTCCTACTTGAAGATACCGAACTTCACAAAAGAGAAAAAGGCTGAATGTCATGCTGTTCTTCATATACCAGGTATTTGTTCTGTTACCAACCTGCCCATCAAGAAGAAATTGTTAAAGGATGGCAAAATGGAATATACTACAAATTCCAAAGTAGTATATTTGAAAGATTCTGCCATGACCGATATGGAGACAAAACTGAGACTCCCTGCGGTAGCATTAGGTCAATACGAAAAGAGTTCTCAGCTTTCAATCGATCATCGATTCCCCGATTTATTATTCCCGGCAGATTTCGTCGCTCAGTATTCGTATGCATCATGGGACAATCTCTGCGCATGTAACAAGAAAGCTTCCTATTCATTTATGGAGAAGACGAGAAAGGCTTTAGAGAAGAAAGGCTATGATGAACGGGTTACAAAGAGAGTGATCACCGATGATTACGAAGAGTATTGGTACTATTTATTGTTGGTTACAGGAGAAGTTTATCAAGTGAACATCCGTTATTCTAAGAGTGGTGCCATAGAGCCATCGAAGCAAAAGGTCAAATTCATCTTTACTGTCAAAAAGGACAACGGGCAAACACTCGGTGACTTGGAGACTTCAGCGGAAGTGGCGAATTGTCCTCTGCAGAAATGCCAATTATTTATAGCTTTTTCAAAGATGAACGTGACCGGGGCAGACAGCGTATTTAAACAAGTCAAAAAAAAGGAAGAAGAAGAAGAAGCAGCCAAGAAGAATGCTAAAAAAGGGAAGAGATGAAAGGAAGATTGTTGATAGTTGTGTTGTTCATTATCGGGGGATTCAATCTACTTGCACAAGGCAGCTTGGATTTCTCAAAAGTACGATTGCATTACTCCATACGGATTGCTCGTGATGCCAGCAAGACCGAGATGGACTCATTATCGAGCGTGTTTAAAATACGAAAAAACGGAGAGGTGAAACTGATACTCAACAAGGCTACTGATGAATGTCGTTTCTATTATCAAGAAGTAATGAGGACAGATAACGCACGTCCAGATACCATGAATATCTACTATGTCGATAGGAAATCAAAGCAGGTCATGTCATGTCAAGGCGCTGAGATTGTAAAACCTTATATGTCATCAACGAGCCAGATGCGAACTGTCTATCGTCTAGACTCTCTTATATTAAAACCGAAAAAAAGCCTATTTCGCATAAAACTAGAGAATAAAGACAGTATAGTCTATAATAGAGTTTATTATGTCATTGATTCCCTGACATGCTATCTTCACTACCAAGACAAGAATTTAGTGAGTCATACAATCAACCTAAACAAGCGGGACTCCATTCACTTCCCTGCACCGATTTATCGTTTAAACAAATTAGTGCTGATAAATACATTGGACAGTTCAGAGGTGATATGCAAGCACTACTACATAGCCAATTACTCTAATCATGATCTGTTCCGTATCAAAGGAACAGATGTCAGTGAATTCAACCGACGGAACCTACAGATTGTGGCCGCTGAGAAGAATCGATCCGCCCGAATATGGTTCGATCTCCCTCCTTCATTTAAAAGATTCATTCCTACTATCACATTCCGAAACTGGCCATTCGAAGAGGTGGCAGAAGAAAACGAATAAAGGTGAGGTCTATTTCCCTATGTAAAAATGCATAGAAGAATATCCTCTAGGAATACAATCCGGCCAATATTCCTTAATACCTCTCACCCAAAACTCCTTACACTGCTTCGGAATTCCCCAGATTCCACCTTCACTGTTGTCACTACTAATTAAATATCCTTCCCTAAAATACTTCCGTTTGTCCAGCCATAAGACATCAAACACCATTGTACCCGAAGAATTATACTCCCCATTCTTAAGTATGAATCCAAATGCCAAACGGTTTGCATACCGACGAGGAATCGTATCGCCCGACCTCCACATCAGGATAGAATCCCCCGATTCTAACAACGAATGTCTTGATATCCCCTCAGGAACATAATATAGCACACACTCCTCCCGAACGCACCCTTCCTTCCATGGCGTTCCATCCCGCTTCACTGGTATGAGCGTGTCCTTTTGCTGGAGAGGTAATAATGTGTCATAGGTCCAAACCGCATACTCCAACTCGGCATTTTTGCCATCATATTCTATCACAAAAGATCCATTATATCTTCTCAAAAAACGTTTCCTTCGATCTAATACACATAAATCCTTGGGGTCCATTCCCTCCAATTCCAACCGCAACCAAGCACCATACCTTATTGGACGCTTATACGTGAAATTCTTTATCAAATTACCCTTCTCGTCCTTCCAAACAGGTTTATTCGTGTTCTGTTGCAATGACATATCACGCTTACGGATATCCGCATTGGGGCAATAGACCACAGCTGATTTTCTTTCCTCTCTAAGCCAACGTTTAAACGACAAATAAAGCTGCTCATTCTCCACGTAATTATAAACCGCATTGATTCTATTCCAGACATAAAACCATCCATAAAAACATCCATCTAACGAGTCGGAATAAATAAACACGCTATCACAAGTGATGTCGGTTCCTATATAATGCATTGACTTCGGGATGATCACCTTTCGGAAAGATGGCATATCGCTCAAATAGGGCAAGGAATCCACCCCCTCACGGATGGTAAACACGGAATCCCGCACCTCGCCAAAATCACTCCATTTCGGTCCAGGCTTTCGTTCCTCTGTTTTCACAAAGACCTCCAACGGCAGACGATACAACGTGTCATACGTGGTGACATAGAAGTGATAGGTATAATTATACCTACAAAACCGCACATTCTCGTCCGCTATACCCTCTATCTTCACCGACTGAATACTCCTTCCCGAAGGAATCGTATCGACACCCACCAACGTGTCACCATCATCCGTGACGCAAGTCAGGCGATAGCTCTCCCGCATCCAACTTGTATCCCGCTTGCGTACATCATAATTGGGGCAATCAACATAACCACTAGGGCAATGAAACCTAGAATTAGGGCAACTGAACTTTTTTTCATATCCACATTCCCTTCCCCATAAAGCCTCCATTGTACTATGTGCCACGGCAGAATCCGATAGGAGAATTAATGAATCGCAAGAAGGATGATATTCCGGATATCGCTTACAATGCTTGGGGAAGACAATTTTCGAGTAATGAATGTGTTTCGGAGAACACTCCGGATATCCTTCCCAAATTCTACTAAAGGAGAGACCTTTCTGGTAATAGCGATCAGGGATGGTCCATACCTGTTCCACCGTTTCTGGGATTTGCAACACTGAATCCACCGCACTTGGCAGCATAAA
This sequence comes from Paludibacteraceae bacterium, assembly GCA_045113275.1. GTDB lineage: Bacteria > Bacteroidota > Bacteroidia > Bacteroidales > Paludibacteraceae > UBA1181. Next base: position 4,038 of record JBGUIU010000149.1, on the reverse strand, counting down.
ATAGAGCTGGGTCTTATCACGATTGTACAATGTGCCATCCTCCCATCGATAATAGGGATTCTTTGCATTCAGCCGCACCTCTTCCAAGCCAGGAGGCACTTCCGGGAGATATAAGTATTTCAACGAAGAAGGGATACTCAGCTCCCTTGCCGAAATAAGACACAAGCCAAGATGAACAGAATCAACCCCTTCGTCTATCACAATATTCTTAAAGTGCCATAAGGGGGAAATAAAATAATCATAAGGACTATCACTTTCATCACGCTCATAGAAGGTCCAACTGTCCATCTCCGAGAGGTTCGAACAGATATGCAGGATGGTATCATTCTCCACCCTAAAGAGACTCTTCTGCTTAGCCTCAACAGACCCGAAGGAAAGAAATGAAATTACAACGAAAAGATAAAAAAGTTTTTCCCTCATAACGATACGATAACGAATTATACTTTATCACAAATATAGAATATTGGGGAGTATTGTCCAATCCACATAATACGACAACAATGGGAATGACATCCCTATCTGCCTACGTAAAAATGCATAGGAGGATAACCTCTTGGAATACAATCAGGGAAAAATTCCGTAATCCCTACCAACCAGAACTCCTTGTACTGTCTCGGAATTTCCCAGATTCCACTTTCACTACTGTCTCTAATCAAAATCCCTTCCCCAAAATAATTCCGTTTGTTCAAGTATAACATGTCACACTTTATATAACCCGAAGGTTCATACTCCCCGTTTTCTAGTATGAATCCAAACGCCAAACGATTTGCATACCGACGAGGAATCGTATCGCCAGACCTCCACATCAGGATAGAGTCCTTTGAGTCTAACAATGAATGCCTTGTTACACCCTCAGGAACATAATATAGTACACTCTCCTTCCAACGGGACCATCGCGTCCAAGGTGTTCCGTCACGGTTTACAGGTCTGATCGTATCCTTTTGTTGGAGAAACAACATCGTGTCATAAGTCCAAACAGCATATGCCAGCTCGGCAGTTTTACCTTCTCTTAATAAAGGCGAAAATCGTCCATCTATATTAATTCTGGGGAAATAACGTTTACTACCACAATCATATACGAACACGCATAAGTCCCGGGAATCCATTCCCTCTATTTCTAACCGCAAAAAAGTATTACCAGACCGCATAGGGCGGTATGTCAAATCCTTTAATACGTTACCATTCATGTCCTTCCAAACAGGTTTATTCGTGTTCTGTTGCAACGACATATCACGCTTACGGATATCCGCATTAGGTGAATAGACAGCCGGACCATACATACGTCTAAATGCCAAATAGAGTTGCTCATTCTCCACGTAATAATAACCCGCATCAACAAAATCCGTTCTATCTAATGAGTCGGAATAGATAAACGCGCTATCACATGTGATGTCGGTTCCTATATAATGCATTGACTTTGGAATAATAATCTTTCGAAAGGGAAATGACATATCACTCCTCGAAAAATTGGGCAAAGAATCTATCCCCTCACGAATGGTAAACACGGAATCCCGCACCTCGCCAAAATCACTCCATTTCGGTCCAGGCTTTTGTTCCTCTGGTTTCACAAAAACCTCCAACGGCAGTCGATACAACGTATCATATGTGGTGACATAGAAGCTATAGGTATCATTAAACCTGCGAAACCGTACATTCTCATCCGCTATACCCTCTATCCTCACCGACAGGATACGACTTCCCGAAGGGATCGTATCAACTCCCACCAACGTGTCACCATCCTCCGTGACGCAAGTCAGGCGATAGCTCTCCCGCATCCAACTTGTATCCCGCTTACGCACATCATAACTGGGGCAATGTACAACATCATAACCAGGACAATGGAACGTATAATTAGGGCAACGAAACTTGTCTTCTTCAATGAAATTCCATTTCCATCCGATATCTCCCCACAAATTCTCCATCATACTATGCGCCAAGGCAGAATCTGATAGAATGATTAATGAATCGGAATAATAAATAGAAAGCCCCTCCGGATATCGCTTACAATGCTTAGGGAAGACAATTTTCGAGTAATGAATGCCTTTCGGATATCGTTCCAGATATCCTTCCCAATGCCTATAGGAAAGGTCTTTCAAGTAAAGCGTATCTTTCGGGTAATAGCGACTAGGGATATTCCATACCTGTTCCACCGTTTCAGGGATGTATAACACTGAATCCACCGCACTTGGCAGCATAAAATAGAGCTGGGTCTTATCGCGACTGTACAACGTGCCATTCTCCCATCGCAGGTAGGAATTCTTGGTACTCATCCGTACTTCTTCCAAGCCGGGAGGCACTTCCCGAGAAAAATACAAGTATTTCAATGAAGAAGGGATACTCAGTCTCTTTGCCGAAATAAGATACAACCCAAAGTAAACAGAGTCAACCCCTTCATCTATCACTATATTCTTAATGCGCCAATAGGGATAAGTAGTAAAATAATCAGAAGGAAAATTACTTTCATCACTCTCATAGAAGGTCCAACAGTCCATCTCCGAGAGGTTGGAACAGACATGCAGGATGGTATCATTCTCCAACCTGAATAGATTCTTCTGCTTAGCCTCAACAGACCCGAAGGAAAGAAATGAAATTACAACGAAAAGATAAAAAAGTGTTTTCCTCATAACGATACGATGACGAATTGTACTTTATCACAAATATAGAATATTTAAGGGTATTGACCAATCAACATGATCATCAACAATGGGAATGAATCCCTATCTGCCTACGTAGAAATGCATAGGAGGACGACTTCTGCCATAACAATCTTCGCAGGGTTCCGTAATATGTTCCAACCAAAATTTCTTGTACTGACTCGGAACTTTCCAAATATTATCGCTGACATTAATTAGCTCTCCATCTCCCAAATAATTCCGTTTGTCCAAACATAAAACATTATACTCCAAACGAGGAGAAAGAACACACTCCCCGTTTGTAAGCATGTATCCAAATGCCAAACGGTTTGTATATCGACGAGGAATCGTATCACCCGACCTCCATATCTTAAGAGGTTTGTCAGATAGCAACAATGAACGTTCTGTCTCCCCCTTAGGAACATAATATAGCACACACTCCTCCAAATTGTACCCTCCCGTCCAAGGCGTTCCATCCCGCTTCAGCAATCTGAGCGTATCCTTTTGCTGGAGAAGCAACAATGTGTCATAGGTCCAAACCGCAAATTCCAACTCAGCAGTCCTGCCATCATTTATAAATTCAAAAAATCCATATTTATTATTTCTAGGCAAAAAACGTTTCCTCCTACAATTATACACATATAAATCTTGGGAATTCATCCCCTCAATTTCCAACCATAAACCAGTACCAGACGACACTGTGCGATATGTCAAATCCTTTAGCTCATCACCCTTCGCATTTTTCTTCCAAACTGGTTTATTCGTGTTCTGTTGCAATGTCATATCTCGCTTGCTAATATCCGCATTTGGGCAATAGACCACAGCCGATTGATTACTCTTTATAAGCCAACGCTTAAGCGACAAATAGAGTTGTTCATTCTCCACGTAATAATAATGCGCATCGATATAGTGTAACCAATTATAATAATACGCTCCATCTAACGAATCGGAATAAATAAACACACTATCACAGGTGATATGTTCTTTCACATAATGCATTGACTTCGGGATGATCACCTTCCGGAAGGAAGATGGCCTGTCGCTCAAATAGGGCAAAGAATCCACTCCCTCACGAATGATGAAGAGGGAATCACGCACCTCACCGAAATCACCACATTTCGGTCTAGGCTTTCGTTCCTCTGGTTTCTCAAAGACCTCCAATGGCAGGCGATACAACGTGTCATACGTGGTGACATAAAAGTGATAGGTATCATTATACCTACAAAACCGCACATTCTCGTCCGCTATACCCTCTATCTTCACCGACTGAATACTCCTTCCCGAAGGGATCGTATCAACTCCCACCAATGTGTCACCATTCTCCATGACACAAGTCAGGCGATAACTCTCCCGCATCCAACTTGTATCCCGCTTGCGCACATCGTAATTGGGGCAATGAATCTTT
>JBGUIU010000148.1:0-4242 GCA_045113275.1 Paludibacteraceae bacterium | reverse complement strand
CAGCCATTGCCGGTGAGGAGCTGGTCGGTGTGTTCGCAGATCTTCAGGAATTCAACGAGATGCCAGAACTGCGAAGGGTCGCGAGGTCGGATGTCAGCTGCCTGGCCGAGAAGGTGCTGGGAGGTACTGACACCCCCTACCTTCTGATTGACTTCGGGATTGCGGAAGCCCGAGTTAACGATGAGCGGTCCGGCTACGACTCGTGCCGGTTCGAGCAGCAGATGGCAGCCGTATGTCAGATTGGCGACGACCTGCATTGAGGGGATATTCTGCGGATACTTCTTCAGATTCAGGAACTCGTTCAGTTTAAAATGAGGTGATAAGCGAACGCCGTCAAGCTCGCTTTTATTATTTTGATTCTCTTTCATGGTATTGCTTTTTAATGATTCTGATATACTGGTCTAGTCCGAAGATCGAGCCGGCGAGCAGGAACGACTGCGCCACATAATAGAGCAGTCCGCTTGCCACATCGTCGATCTCAACCACCTGATACGCTACCAATGCGATACTACTCACAATGAGCAGCACCGCACAGGCGTACTGAGAGATTTTGAAGCCTTTCTGTTCCATGGCGTCGTTAGTCTTACATCATACATCATCCATCTTACATCATTGCAGCTCCCGCCCCACCCAAAAGGAGGGTGATGATGTAACTGATTACCTGAAGGATCTTCTTAACTGTTTTGTTCATAATCGTAATGTTTTAAATGGTGAATTACTAGGGTTATCTCGTGGCTTAAACCACCTTATTATTACCCTACAAAATTACAAAAAATAATCGAGAAAACCAAACGTTTCCTCGATTATTTTCTCACAAAAGCCCCCCCCGTTGTTATACCGCTGGAGTAAGTTCTACCGTAAGGCCGAGGGCGGCGATGATGCGGTAGAAGGTCGATACTTTGGGCTCTGTACGTCCTGTTTCAACGCGTGAGATGTATGACTTGTTGGTTCCAATTCTCGCAGCCAGTTCCTCCTGAGTGATATTTGCCTTCTTTCGAGCATCTTCAATAATCTGCCCGGTAAAAAAGGCGTTGGCCCTTTCTTCGGCTGCTACACGTTCTGGAGTTCCTTCTTTTCCAAATGCTGCATCCAACTGCGCATCCACATCAAATATCTCCATGTTTTTTTCTTTCTTCATATTCTGCTTTCAGTTTTAATGCTTTATTGATTTCCTTTGTCGGTGTCTTCTGACTCTTTTTCTGGAAACAGTTGAAGAGCACCACCACTTGTCCTTCATCGAAACAAAAGAATATCCTGTAGATATTGCTCTGCCACTCGATTCTTAATTCAAAGAGACCGTCGCGTATCGGTTTGACGAACTTTGACGGTAAGCGTTCCTGGGTCTTTAACAGGAGCATCCCATAGAGAATCTTCTCCTGTGTTGCGGCATCCTGAGCCTTGAAGAACTTCTGATAATAGTCCTTGTAGGCAATGATCTTCCGCTTCATGGCTGCAAAATTATAAAAAGTTTACTAACTGAGCAACTTTTTGCCGAAATTTTTGCTTTTTTCTTTTTCATACGCATACAATTTAAGTTCAACATGTGAATTCGGTTGCAAAGATAGGGAAAAAATCAATAACTTCCAAATTTTCGAGCAGCGAATGCAGAGAAAAACTTGTTTTTGCTTTGCTGAGTCGCGAGAACCGATGGAGCAGCAAGAGCCATCATGCTTGCATGTTTGGCCGCGTCGTGACAGAGGTCACGCAGTTAAAATTTGCCCAATGGGTCAAATGTTTAGGCTATTATTTCAAAAACCAAACGGAAAAACGGAAGCCGACTGACTTCCGTTTTCCATTTTCTTCCTTAAAAAAGATCAAAGAACTGAAGTCCCCCTAATCTTTATAACTATTGCGTTAATCTCTCAGGATGATTATATTCATATTCTACGTCAAAGATAAAGACATACTCATTTACAACATCTTTTATCTGAATAGGAAGCATCAAACGGAATTGTTTAACTCCTTTCGAAATAGTTTTAGAGTACATGGTATCTGTAATCCACTCTTTCTGAACTTCATCAAATCGTACATTGGAAATGGGACAGGCAATATCTTCCAATGATGCACCGCTTATGATTGTTGTCGCAACTTGTGGGTTTTCTTTTTCACTATATTTGACGCCAGAATGCATTACTTTGGAAGTGGAACCGTTGCAATCTACAAAAACAGCATCATCCCATACAATCTTAATTGAATTTTGAGTTTTATTATCCAGTTTGAAGCTAAAATGAGTGTCGCTACCAAAAATGATAATATTGATATAATCGTCTTCAAAAGAGAATTTGGTTACACCTTTATCATCTATCGTTTTAACATCACCATATCTTTCAGATGATTTTTCTGGCTTTTCCACCTTGACCAAAGATGAATGCCAGAAACCAGACTTGTCTTCATTCAAGAAGTTTTCAATCGCAGTTTTATAATCTGTTGTTCTAAAATTTCTATTAATCTCAGGATTACTAATACTGTAGACAACTTCCTTGAACCTTTCCCCATCATTATTTTCTTCTAGATTTACATCAGTGATTGTATATTCTCCTTTTACCAAAGGATCCTTGAATTTCTTACCAATCAGGTTCGCTTTGTCTGCATTGAAATCATCAATAAAGAAAAAGGGGAACTGATATGCATAATCAAGTCGAGACTTCATTTTTAGTCTTATACTGCCATACTTTTCTTGAAAAGAAATAATAATGCTATTGGTCAGTTTCTCGTTTTTTATGGAAACGATAACGTATTCGTATCCAGGAACAAACTTTTCAGTTTTAAATACATTTTTTTCAGTATAGCTGAGAGGCTTGCATGGAAGATACATAACCGTCTTTCCAATATATTGTTGAAATGAATCATACGACTCATGGTTTGTAAAACCGTATTTCCCGAAAATTGGAGTATTGTAGTTTTCGGCAAAAACAATTAACGGCATTAAAAACACAATAAGGACGGATATTTGTTTTTTCATATTCTTATTTATTCTTCATTATCTCTATTTCTCTTTGAGCTTCTTTTAATCCATTTGCAAATTCATAGGGTGCTTTTAACTCAAAAAATGTCTGAGTAGAACGAGAAAATGTATTAAAATTAGCAAACCAATGTGCTTTACTTTTTTCTATATAGTATCCTATTTTGAATCCATCATCTGTGACATATTTGTTTTCTAAATAGTCTGGGTTTAAAGCACAATCTGAATCAACTTCTTTAAATAACTTTTCAAATGCTTTATTCACCTCGACGAGGTCCGAATATGCTATCATTGCTCTTCCTTCTGCTAGTATTACAAAATAAGCATTTTCCCCTTCATCGAAAAAAGTTCTTATTTTACATGAAATACCATACATTGATTTTGGATTGTATTGAATGGTTTTCAGTTTCTTATCCACGAATTTAATAATGCTTCCCTTTCGTGAGTCTATAACACTATGTTTCGTAACTCTAAAAATGGAATCATTTTGAGCATTAAGATTCAATGCAAATGCTAATAGGAATAGCACAAACCATAAATACCTTTTCATAATACAAATAATTTTAGATGTTAATAATAAATTGTTGTAAATAAAAACGTGAGCTACTTACTTCGCTTACGTTTCTGAGGTATCGGCAAACACCTATCTATCTTAAACGAGTAAAAGCCCACGCCGAACGGCGCGAACCATCTACTTTTGTTCTTGATAGATTCTGTCAATTTTGCCGATTTTCAGAAACAAGAATCAAAGCTGACGCTTCACAATATATCTGTTATGTCATTTGCTATGTTACCATACGTAGTTTTGTTTTCAGGGTTCTACATATATCTATCTTAAATCGGAAATTATCTTCTCCGCGACAGGAATCATTGCTGGGATATCCTCTGCAAGTGTCCGGAAAACGACATCCGTATCGATTTCGAAATAGTGATGGGAAATCTTGTCGCGCATTCCCATAACACCTTTCCAATATACATCCGGATAATTCTTCAGCAGTTGGCCGTCTGTCAGCTTGTCCAAGCCTTTCACTGTCTCGCCCAGCGCAATCAGATTCATGCAAATAGCATCAAGTCGAAGCATACCTCCAGGTGAACACAGGAAATCGTTAGGTGTCTTTACTACAGATGCTCTTTCTGTAATGAGATCCAGCATAGCCTTTATCTTTTGAAGGCTGTTGAGTGCGATTTCCTTGTCAAACGTATATTCCATCTCTGAGGATTCTCTGCCTTAATAAACTGTTCATGTTATCACGGACGCGGACCAGATCGACCTTGCACTC
>JBGUIU010000147.1:0-7485 GCA_045113275.1 Paludibacteraceae bacterium | reverse complement strand
ATCACAGACCTCAACAACCTTGCTATATATTTGGTGTCAAATTTTTGCAATCCGCTTAGCGCCAACGAATTGGCAGAAGAACTGGGGCTTTCGAGTGTCAACACCACTAAAAAATATATGGACTATCTTCATGAGCCTTATCTGTTCTATTATCTGTCGCGTTACAACAACAAACTAAAACTGATGAAAAAAGCACCAAGAAAAGTGTATGTTGTTGATAACGGTTATGTGGCTGCCAAAGCATTCTCTGTAACAGAGAATCTCGGACGCTTACTTGAAAACCAGGTATTCATAGAACTGATACGACGTGGTTACGATACCGAGAAAACCATGTTCTATTATCGTTCGCGCAACGACAAGGAAGTGGACTTCGTATTGCGTCAAGGAACTCACATCGAACGTCTGGTGCAAGTATGTTATGATCTGAGCAGTCCCAAGACGGAAAAACGCGAGGTTGACGCTATTGTGGAATGTGCAGGCGAACTGAAATGTAACAACCTTACCATTGTGACCTATGCTGACGAGCGCACCATCGAGAAAGATGGCTATAGGATAAACATTGTACCAATAGCTAAATTCTAATTGTAGAGATATGAAGACTATCAAGATATTCCTGGCATCTTCTGAGGAACTGGACTATGATCGCATGGCATTTGGCAATCTGGTTCGTCGTCTGGATGATATGTATGAGAAGCGCGGCATCCGCATCAAGTTGTTTGAGTGGGAAGATTATGATTCTGCCTATAATGATAGGCGAAAACAAGACGAGTACAATGAATACGTATGCCAGAGCGATATCTTTTTGGCCCTATTTCACAAGAAAGCCGGTCAGTTCACGATAGAAGAATTTGATAAAGCGTCAGAACAGTTCAAGGCTACCGCATCCCCAAAGGTTTATACCTTTTGCAAGGACCTAAAACCTGGAGAAGAAGAATCCCCCGAACTAAAGGAATTCAAGGAACGCCTTTTCAATGAGATGGGACACTACTGGTGCCGCTATGATAATCGTGAGAGCCTACAGTTCCAGTTCGTCATGCAATTACAACTGGTAGAGAGCAATCGCATGGACGACGTAAAAGTTGAGGATGGTATCGTTTCCATCAATGGCCTACCTGTCGCCAAGATGGAGAATCTCAAGTTCGCTGCTGCAAATGAAGACTATATTAGAATGCAGACTGACATTCAGGAACTGCGCAAGGAAATTAAGGAGATGCAACTTGATCTTGAAAAGAACCAAAGGAGACTAGAAACTAAAAAGGCAAAGTTAAAAGAAAACCCTGACGACGAAGATTGTCAGGAGGATTATAAAGAGAAAAAAGATGAAGTTGAAAAACTGACAGATCGTCTTCAGCCCAAACTCAACAAATACAATAAGCTAAAAGAAGATTTTGCTAAACATCAAGATCTGTTGTTTAATACAGCAAAACGTGTATCCAAGTTGCAGGGAGAACACATCAACGATCGCATTCGACGAGCAATTGACGCTCTCAATAATGGACTCGTACGTGAAGCTAATACGATTCTCAATGAAGCCGAAGAAGATGCCAAAAACCTTTTGAATGAGTATAAACAAAGTAAGGAGATAACAGAACAGAAACGGCAGAACCTCGTTATCTCTATCGAAGAATTGTCACTCAAAGCTACTTCTATTATGGCAGATGTAAGTATTCCCATCGATGATCGCATCAATCAGGCTGATGAGATTTACAAACTTGCCGACACAATCGCCATAGAAATCAATTTGGATGAGAAAAAGTATCTCCAGCTTATTATTGATTATGTAGATTTTTCCTATAAATATGGTCATTACGATCGGGCATTAGAATACGCACATCAAGAATTGGATCTACAAATTAAGATAAATGGGAATGAGCATCAAAAGACGGCATTCTCATATGATAAAATGGGAACGTTATTAAGAATAAAAGGCAATTATACTCAATCTCTGGATTATTATCAAAAAGCATTGGATATTTTTAAGAAGGTTCTTGGAGAGAATAGCCCAGAAGTAGGAGGAGTTTATCAAGACATCGGAATTGTGTATAATGACATCTGTGATTATGAAAACTCCCTCCAATTTTATAATAAAGCAATGGCAATCCGTACAAAAGCGTATGGCTCAGAATCAATAGAAATCTCTAGCTTATATACAAACTTAGGCGTATTATATAATAGCCTGTGCGACTATCAAAATGCACTTATATATTGCCAAAAAGCGTTGAACATTCAAGAAAAAGTATATGGGGCAGAAGACTATAGAATTGCACATGTATATAATAACATAGGATGTAATTACCATGATTTAGGTGATCTTATTCATGCATTAGAATATTATAAGAAAGCTTTGGCTATTCGTGAGAAAGCATTAGGTTACATACATCCTGAAACTGCAGCTTCATATAATAATATTGGAAATATATATAGTGAAGAAACAGATTATTCTCAAGCACTTGAATACTATCATAAAGCACTTAATATTTATGAAAAAGTTTGGGGTAATAAACATTTTAGCATAGCTGAAGAATATAACAATATTGGAATTTTATGTAAAAACCAGGGAAAGTACTCCCAAGCATTGGATTTTCATCAAAAAGCACTCAAAATTCGTATTTTGGCATTAGGTTCAGAGCATCCTGATGTCGCAAGTTCATCTAATAATCTTGGAAGTATTTACAAAGAGCAGAACAACCTAGTTCGAGCACTCGATTGCTACCAAAAAGCATTAATAATAAGAGAAAAAAAATTAGGTATAGATCATCGCGACACTGCTAGTTCTTACAATAATATCGGAAATATTTATTATCATCAGAAGGACTATGACAAAGCGTTAGGCTATTATCAAAAAGCTTTGGCTATTCGTGAGAAAGTCTTAGGCAATGAGCATCCAGAAACTGCTGATATTATTTTTAATATAGGTCGAGTCAAAATAGAACAAGGTGATCTTTCTCTCGCACTCGAATACAACCAAAAAGTACTTTCAATTAGAGAGAAAGCATATGTGAAAGAGCATCCGCTAATAGCAGAATCTTATAACACGATTGGTAACATCTACAAAGAGCAAGGTGATTGTGATCATGCTTTGGAAAGTTATTTGAAGGCAATCAAGATTCGTGAAAAAGTGTTGGGAGAAAACCATATTGACACTGCCCAATCATATTACAATATAGGGATTGTCTATCGTAATCAAAGAGCTTTCAAACAAGCATACGAATATCATCAAAAAGCGTTAAATATTCGAATGAACAATTTAGGCATAGAGCATGAGGACACTGCCTATTCTTATAGAGAAATCGGAATAATCCATCTCGAGCAGGGTGAATATGATCATGCTTTTGATTGTTATCAAAAAGCGCTCGTCATCCGCGAGAAAGTATATGGAGATAATCACCCCAAAACAGCTTGCTCATACAATGATGTTGGCGTTGTGTGTTTTAGGCTTGGGAAGTACACCGAAGCATTACATTATTATCAAAAGTCACTGGCTATCTATACACAAGTTTTTGGTGATAATCATGAAGATACAGCAAATGCTTATAACAATATCGGCATTGTTTATATCTCAATTGGTGATTATCCGCATGCATTGGAAAATCATCAAAAATCATTGACTATTAAAAAGGCTTTATTGGGAAATGAACATCTAGATATAGCAACTTCCTATTGTAATATAGCTGATGTTTTGAAAAAGAAAGGAAATTACCAAGAAGCTTTAGATTATTATTTTGAGGCATTAGTAATAAGAGAAAAATTAATAGGGAAGACACATCCTGATACGACTAACACATGTGGATATATTGGGAATGTGTATAATGCTCAGAAAAATTATCCTAAGGCTTTTGAATATTATATGAAAGCAGCAAGTATAGGTAATAATGCAGACGCACAATATATAGTTGCTCGAATGTATATTAATGGAAAAGGTACAGACAAAGATGAAGAAGAAGCCTTTGTATGGTTAAATAAATCCGCTAAACAAGGCTATAAAGACTCAATGTATGGATTGGGGTGGATGTATGGTAGTGGCAAAGGAGTGGAAAAAGACTATTCCAAAGCTATAGAATGGTATCAAAAAGCAGCTGAGCAAGGTTATGAGAATGCATATAATGGATTAGCATGGAATCTTCATCTAACTGGCAGATACAAAGAAGCCCTTCCTTGGGCAGAAAAGGCTGTTGCAGCTTTCCCAGAAACCCCATATGTTATAGACACTTTAGCCTCGGTCTATCAAGACCTTGGTCGTTATGACGAGTCTCTTGAACAGTTTGAGTTGTGCTTGAAACTCAAGAAAGAGCAGAACGCATCTGAAGAAAGAATCCACGAAACCGAAACAAAAATCGCTTCACTCAAAGAACTAATGAAAAATGGAGGAGTATCAGAACAATAGAGAGATTCGTATCTTTATCAGCTCGACATTCAGTGATATGCAGGGCGAGAGGGAGTATCTGATTAAGAAGGTATTCCCACGATTGCAGGATGAGGCGAAGAAGAATGACGTCACTGTGGTTCCCATCGATTTGAGGTGGGGCATCACTGAAGAGGATGCCAAGAACGGGAAGGTCGTTGAGATATGTCTGGATGAGATTCATAACTCAAGACCATTCTTTATTGGAATAATAGGTCATCATTATGGTACCTGCACAACCAAAGAAGAACTCTTCAAGAACCAGAACCTGAAAGATAAATACGGCTCTTTCCTTGAGGATATTGATGGCAAACTGAGCATCACGGAATTAGAGATGCAATATGGAGTCCTTAAGCACAAGAATCCCATTGACGCATTCTTCTACTTCAAAACGGGTGATGATGCCCCTGAGGATGCAGCCTATTTGTCCAGGCTGAGAAATGCCATTAAGGAAGATGGTCGATACCCCATAGCGTCTTACAGTTCTCCTGAAGATCTTGGAGAGCAGATTGAAACGGCTTTCCTACAGTTGTTGAATGAGAGATTTCCCAAGCAAGAACAGAGTTACTTGGCAACCATCCGTCGTCGGCATCAAGCATTGATGTACCATCTTGCATACGGTTATATCGAAGATCCTTCTAACATCTCCAATCTTAACGAATGGATTGAAGATCCGAAAGAACAATTCATCGTCTTAAGAGGTGACGTTGGTATAGGCAAAAGTGCACTCATTGCCTATTGGTTGAGAAAGCAAAACAAGATTCGTCCCGACAGAAAAGTCATCTGGCACTGTGTGGCATATGCCACTGATAAGAAAGATGACGGAGAGGCGGTCCGAAAGAGATTGACCGCAGAGATATCCAATCTTTATCAACTTCCTGACGATTTGAAACTCGAAGCCCTCCTTGAGATGATACAGGACAAGGATGATCTTCTGATTATTATCGACGGGTTAGAGAAATTCACGACCAATGATGGTAGCAAACAACTCCTTTGGCTGCCCAGGATGCCCAAGAACGTCAAGGTGATGCTAACTACGACGCCTGATGACGAATCAATGGAATCACTCACCTATCGCCATTGGCTATGCCTTACCCTCCCCCCTCTTTCCATCCAAATCCGGAGCGAGATTATCCAGAAATACCTGATTAAGTTCGGAAAGAAACTTACAGAAGCACAAGTCGATAAGATTGCAAACACCAAGCTGTTTGAGAACACCTCTGCACTGATGTCTCTACTCAACGAGTTGGTTTCTTTTGGCGATTATTACCAGTTAGACCAACATCTTAACAAATACCTCCATACTCAATCGCTCGCAGAACTATACGAGCTCATTCTGTCTCGCTGTGAACTTGACTACGGAGAGCAACTCGTAAAAGATGTTCTGTCTTTCTTCTGGGTAAGTAGGAAAGGACTGTCGGAATCAGAAATTATGCAGGCTGCTAGTCTTATTCAGTTAAGCTGGTCTCAATTCTATTGCGCATTCTCTACTCATTTCAACAGACGCGACGGACTGCTGTATATTTCAAATCCGATACTCAAGGAAGCAATATATAAGAGATATCTGTCAAACGAGAGCGAAAACCAATATAGACGCAGACTCACCAAGATATTCAAAGAGCATGTGGCAGGCCACGACTGTTCAGAGCTATGCTATCAGTATTTCCAGCTTCAAGATGATGACGCGCTATATCGTGAGATTTTGGATTTCAATGTCTATTATTATACGGCATCGAATAGCGAACAAGAACCAAATAGCATCTGGAGCAGATTACTTGCATCAGACCCGGACAAATACAAATTCGAAGCCTATCTTGATATTTGGCCAAACGGTCCCACGCAGACAGAAATTAGTGCGATGGCTATGATAGCAGATTTGGTTTGGAAAAGATTTGAGAACTTCAAATTATCCACTAAGATGCTGGCTCTGGCATTAGAGGCTCAGCGAGCTTTATCTGGAGAACTCGCCCCCGAGACTTGCAATATCGAGCAGGAAATAGCTAATATGCTCTATGATGTCAGGAAACTCGATTCTGCCTGGAAGATATATCAACAAGTCTTGGAAAAACGTAAGCAGATTTATGGAGAAGTCCATCCCAAAATAGCCTTCACTTATGAGATGATGGGACATGTTCTGAACTGCAAAGAAGACTATGATGCAGCAGAAGAGATATACACTAAGGCATTGAATATCCTGATAGCCATCTATAATCGCCCACATTACAAAACTGCAAACATCATTCATGATCTGGCAAGCATTCAACAACACAAAGGCAATTATAAAGAAGCTGCATTATTATACAACAAGGCCATCACCATGTGGCGTCAAACGCTTGGCAATCTTTCATCAGAACTCGTTTGTGGATACAATATGCTTGCCGGCACTTATATAAAAGCTGAGAAATGGAATGAAGCTTGGGAGGCTCTGGTGTCATGTTTCATCAGATGTGAGCGTATTTATGGCACCAAGCATTCTTTATTTACAGAACTTGCAGATAGCTTGGAAAGAGTCTGGCACATTTTGGAGGAAAAGGGAGTTGCAACAGACAAGCAGAGAAAAGATTACGAGATTTATCTCTCTGGAATAGTCATTAAGGTTTATATTGAAGAAGATGGACCTGCATTTCAGAAAGGCTTAAGAGGTACCTACTTTGTTCTTCAATATGCTAATTGGGACATCACCAAACCATATTCTTTCTTTGATGAACAAAAGCTCATGGCTGGAAAAGAAAAGTCAATATCATTCTATAAAGACGGTCAGATGACGAAAGCACACTTTGATGGTCCGTTAGGAATCTTCTTTGAAAGAGCATTCGACGCCAACCTCCATGATATATTAGCAAACATCTATAATAACAAACATTAAAAGTTAAAAAAGACAAAAACCAAGAACAATCTTCCACCAATTGTTAGATTTTACCCTCTTACTGTACTAAGTATAAAGAAGTTGAAATTAAAAACAGTAAGAAAATGAGCAAAATTCAGGAAGCAATCCGGCAAATGAGTGTTGAAGAGATGCAGGAGCGTCTGGCAGAGTACATGGCAGCAGATAAGGAGTGGGCACCCAAGCCCGTGGCCATCGA
>JBGUIU010000146.1:0-1727 GCA_045113275.1 Paludibacteraceae bacterium | reverse complement strand
GATAGAGGGAGGCACCGGAGGTGCCCAGATAAGCTATGACGGAAAACCCACCCCTGTGGAGGTGACCGACATGCAGGGCCGGTGTGTGTGCCGCACACGCCATCAGGGCAGCAGCACCTTCATCCCGCTGCATCCAGGCTTATACATTGTGCGGGTAGGAGATTATATAAAGAAAGTGATGGTTTTATAATAGGTTTTTAAACATTTTATTATGAAAAAACGACTAACACAAACAGTTATCTTGATGCTGGTTGGATTGGCAACGGTGTCCTGCATACGGCACGATTGCGAATACGGAGATTCAGCCAAATTTGTTTACCTGAAAGAGCCCTATGCGGTCAAAAGTATTCATAACGGGAAAACATATACAATAAAGGCTCATGTGATTACAGATATCACTAACGGCGGTTGGGGTTTATATGAAGTGATTGGGCCAATACCAAGGGCATTCCAAACAGAAGACACTCTCAATGTAAAAGTTAGCCTTGAAAGGGTGCCTCATGTAAAGGGTTGGTTTAACTTCGTTATTCCATTAGGTCCTGATGAGACATATTGGGTTTACAAAATTACTTGTATTGAAAAAGAATGATTTTGCAGCACCAACTCCCCTTAACCCCTTAGTCCCTTAACTTCTTAACTATAAAGCCAAAAGCCAACGGCCAATAGCTAACAGCCAACACCCCCTTAACTCCTTAGTTCCTTAACTTCTTAATTATAACATCAAATCCCCAAACACATGAAAAAGCAAACCCTTTTCCTCGCCCTCCTGTTTTTTTTGTTGTCGTTCGGAAATTCATTGTACGGACAAAAAGAGAACAAACATAGATCAAGTGTGTCCTGCCTTCTATCGGCACAGAGTTACACACAAATATTCAGCGATGAGTTCCAGCATGTGACACTGAACGGGGAGAAAGCTGTAAATTTTGTTAAACATTCGATAAGGACTGATAGTACGGATAAATACACATTTAGTGCGGGCTTAATTTATTCTTTTGTCGGAGGTGGACCAACTATCAAATACGCCATTGCCCAAAATTGTGTTTTTCAAACGGATTTAGTAGGAAAGTTCTTCATAAATCAAATGTCATTCGGGAATGGTTTCATTGTTTATATACATGAAATCTCCCAAAATTTCATGTATCAGCGAAAATTTTCAGAAAAAAACGATGTGGCATATTATTATATGATTGGAGGAGGTCTTTCCGGAGGGGTGTCTCTATTCCGACCTCTTCTTTGGAAAATCGGGACTTATCCGTTTTTTGGAGTGGAATTCGCCTTGAAAAACAAAAAACTATCATTTCAAATTGATGTTAGACCGGGGTATGGTTTGTTGTTGAAATCCGGAAAAGCGAAACCATCTCGTATTTACGGCGACACTTTTCAGTTTCTCTATAAATTTCTTTTCTACGTAAACCCTCCTGAACAATTCCCCTATCATGGGTATGACATAAGTGTGAATTTTGCAGTGAAATTTTGTAAAGTTAAAAGTAGAAAAGAGTGAAAGTAATAAACTTCAGAGTTCATAGTCAAGGTTCATAGTCAAAGTTCTTAGTCCAACAAATCAACAATAAATCCAACGCCCTATGAAAAAACAAGCCCTCACCCTCGCGCTGCTGCTTGCCCTGGCCCTTGCCGGGCGGGGACAGTATGAATCCTTCTTCGGGAATGTGTCCTGGGAGTACAATGTTGACTACCTTCAGACCTGCTACACCAATGATTATGATCCG
>JBGUIU010000145.1:0-11862 GCA_045113275.1 Paludibacteraceae bacterium | reverse complement strand
ATTGAGAAAGTTGGGGAAAATTTATATCAGCTGAAAAGGGAAGAATTGGGTAAAGCCGTGCTTATACAAGGACGTATCATGTATGAGATTAATGATTGGCGGACTAAAGAAGAAATAGAGCAAATATACAGACAACAGTTCCCCGGGAAAAAGGAAAGATTCCAGGCTACTCAACTTTCCAAGTTTGAGAGCAAGGTTTCTCCTACCATGGGCTTTATTAACTTGGGAAAAACGGGGAAATGGAGATTTACAGAAGACAAGACTGTGTATAAAAACAATCTAATAGAGCTATTAGAGAATTTCCTTAAAAAGAAAGAACTTGTCACTTTTGACGAGGTGATGGATCTTATCAAGGAGAAAGATCTGCCCTACAAACAAGACACTATTCGTGGATATCTTCAAGGAATGTGTTATGTTGATGAAACAGGTACTGTTTTCGTCCTTTCTGATAAAAAAGATGAACATCCAGAGTATTCATGGAAACGCAAGTATCGTGGCGACTCCACCAATTGGACAGTAAACCGTGCCGTGGAAATCCTTCAGAGTCAGCCAAACCACAAGATGGCATATCAACAGTTTAGAGATGCGTTGTTACGTTCTGCAAGAGAAGAAGGATATAGGGATGCTGTTGTCTATATAATAACAACCTATGCCGGAGATGACAAATTGTTTATTAAGCAAGATGGCTTCATAGAACTCAATATGGACGTTCTCGAGAAGACCGACCTAAAGTTTGAGGGACTATACAGGAAAGAGCCTCATTTCATGGATATCTTTTCTTATACCTTTAATGCCTTGAGCCATGAGGAGAATGGGGAGTTGGCATTAACTGAGCTGATAAAGAGGATATCAGGGCAAACAGATATTTCCATTTCTGCTGATGCCGTACGCCATGCCTTTGACCCGGGCGAAATACTCCCAGACGGGTTGGAACGCCTTTCTGTCGAGGAAAGGGTTTACATTCGTCTTGTTAATGCTGTAGCCAATGATGAGGATGAGCAGTACAAGGTAGATAACACTGCTCCTATTACAGACGAGGAAGCTCCAGCACTAGTTGTCGATACCAAAGAAAGACCTGTTGTTACTTACCAGACTGTCTTTAAATGGGATGAACTTCGCGAGATTATGAAGCGAGAATTGGCCTACTATGACCGTTGGGATGCCGACAACAGTATCATATCGGAAGCCTCGCTCGATAAGTTCCAAAGATTTATGGAAGAGTCCACAAACTCAAATCTTAGTGCTATGATTCCTCAGGATATGTATGAAAACTGGTTTGCAAATATCAACCGGTTTGCCAAATATCACTATTTTACGGACTTGGCTTTGAATTTTGAGGCATTGCTTAAGGACATCGTAAGAAGAAAAGACAAAGATGTTACAGGAAAAGGACTGGCAGAAGTGTGTCATGAATATTATCCGGAATACTACAATGCGATCGAAAATCGCGATACGCAGTTAAAGGGTTATAAAAAAATATTCAAGAGTCTGCATTCATATAGAAATCAAATCTCACATGGTGACGGCAGACCCGTTGAAATGATTTCCATACACATGTCATCCAGCATATTGGCATACATAGCCCTTTATGTTAGGACTGTTGTAAAGTATTATAAAGGATAAAGGAAAGCATTCGATTAATTACAGTTAGTAATTCTTCTGTTTTATAATAACATCAGCTATAACTTCATATAGTTGTAGCTGATGTTGTATTTATTGGTGATGTTAGAGAAGATGCTTGGTATCTATCACCTTTTGGTACAATTAGTCGAAATCATACTGCTCACATATAAAATCCCACACAATTTGGCTATCATCTTCCTCTTCCATCTTCTTGAATTCAGAAAATGGAAGAAAGGAACCATCAAATCTCACATAACCTTGAACACCATCAAGTGTAAACAATAATGGCTCTTCAGGCTCTCCAGGCATCTCTATGTTATCATAAATTGGAGGTAAGAAAACAACATTAAATTGCCAATACCCCATTTTGTCGCCACTGTCATACCACATGCTGTTCAGTCCCCAATAGTAGTGGTCGATAATAATGTCGCATATCTCAACGCCAGATGAATCCATAAATCCCCAAGCCTGTAAACCATTGTTTCGATAGACGTATGGTGACCCAAGATGATAATATGTTGCCAGTCTGATTTCGTCATAAGGCTCTTTCGTCAGTTCATCGCCTGAACCATCGAGTTTAACGAGAACGTATTTTCCATCCCGTACAGCATTAATTGACTTGCGATTGACGATGAATGGTTTGGGAATGAAGCCAAATCCGTCATATTTAGCAGGGACAAGAATCTTTTCACGACAATCTTTCAATCCCTTTTTACCATTCTTTCCTTCAAAGATTATAGCATCCAAGTTATAATTCCCTGCTATGTCATAATACTCTTCCGTCCATTCTCCTGCATCACTTAGTTCACAGTATCTCTGAGCAATCTCTTTTGGTGCATAAGGTTTGTCGCTAGGAGGATTTTCCATGAAAATGTAAGGTGATGTTTCCTTCACCTCTTTCTTGTGAGTTGACAGGGCGTCAACATATTCCTCTGGTGCCAATTTCTTCTTAGCCTCAAGGATATCCGGCATATATCTTAAGAATCGAAGGAATTGCTCATACCCATCTTTCAAAATATCGGCATCTATTATTTCTCCAATGTGAGCCATTTTGTTACGAAACATATACAGTTTTCTCCAGACCTCTAAAAATATCCTTTCATTCAGCCATGGATACTTATTGAAGAAACCCTCGTCATCTTCTATTTTCAGTTGCTCAAGTGCAAAAAAAGCATCGCCTAACGAAATAGACTTCAGAGAAGTTATATCTCCATTAGGTTTCTGCTCATTTAAACGAACCTTTTTATTTCTCCCTTCCACATCAGCATCAATATCAAAACCAGGATATCGTTTGCAATAATACTCAGGCATTTCAATTCCGCAGAATTCCCTCATAATCTGAACCACAGAACTATTTATCTCCTGTTCCACGAACTTGCCGATATACATGCCTAATGCAGAATAGTCAAGAGGATTCAACCCGTTTAGCTTGTCTTCATCTTGTATGATGTTCTGCAGGACATTAAACATTTCTCCATATATATGACTCGCCTTATCGCACCCGTTTGTGCTACCTTGTTCGATAATCATAAATTGTTTGTTTAGCATAATTATATAGGGGAAACTATACTAAAGATACATGGGGGCTATAAGTGTTGCCCCCATGTATTATTATTGCCAAACTTGTTTTATTACTTCAACAAGTCCACGATTGCGCTCATCTATATCACTTTCTCCCCATGATCTTCGAGTGGAAAGCCAGTTGGAACAAATTACATTTTGAGAAGATGCAACCAAAGCTTGTTGTTTGTCAGTCCATTTCTCATTGGAGTGTTTCTTAACTTCTTTTTCAAATTTCTTTCGCTCATCTTTCTTGACCTCTTCATCTGTAATATTGGAGTAATATGGTTGATGAAGCAATATATAATTTCCTAATGTCTTTATGCGTGTCTGCCTTTGTTGTTCAAGAGTGTCATCAGTATGTGGTGGGTAATTCAGCTCATTTGCCTTGGCTCGTTTGGGGATGATACTCTCTGCCATGAAATAGTTAAAACCTCCCATATCAGGCATAAATCTATTTGCAGTTTCCCGTAAATAGAAGAACAACCTAGGTAACAAATCATCACTACCATATGTTCTTTGATGAATGTTCGAACGTAGTTCTTCATCAGATGGCATTCTTTGGTTCTTGGCCTCGTCAATATTTTCAATATAGTTATTCAACTTTTCAAAACTATCGAGTCTATTGCCAGTAAGCGTTTCTCCGAAGAACTCAGAATAGTTTTTGTTCGGGTCTCCAGAGAAGCAAACCATTCTTCTGACAATATATTTCTCTAAATAACCGAAGATTTTGTTCCTTTCGGCTTTGTTGGCCACATTCTTTAAAACGTATAGCAAATATGGAGTGAGTGAAGGCACGTTTACCATTGCAATGCATGCAACTCTTTCTATGCAAGATGTAACAGGAATTCGAACATCTAAATTCTTCTTATTGAAATACTGGTGGTATAACTTGGAATACTCTATGATTTCGTTTGCAAGTTCCTGCTTGTCAGCATGGAAAACCTCTACAAACGCCTTACACGTATTGAAAATATGATTCTTTTGAGCAAAGACCTTTCTGTCAAATCCTGGCATCCCGTTATAATCCCACATCTTGATGCGTACAAAATCATAGAAGAAATTTGTTATTGTCTTATTCTCATCTGTTGCAGCTTGTTTCCTTGCTGCATCATCTGTACCCCAGAACTTTCTAATTTCCGGATCATCAAATGCTGGTTTCCAGTTTCGTTTATATGCGTCTTCGTCTTTTATCTCATAAAGGAAATTCTTCATGAGTTCATCGATGGTCAAATTGACTCCAAGAGAATTAATCGTATCGAATATTTGCTGTTCGTCATCCTGTCCATCGAGGATAATAGTAACGAACTTGATACGAGCATAGACAGCCATTAGCAGTTCACGCTTGTTTTCTTTTTTATTTAATTCATTATATAAATAATTATATGCCTGAACGATGCGCTTATCTTCATAAGTATCAAGAGGATTTCCCCACATCACAGCCTCGTATGCAGGACGATCAATAATACTATGAGAGAGAACTGGAGATTTTTGTCCATTTTGAATAAAAAAACTAGACTGAAAATTATTCCATTGAGTATCATCGTGAGTGAGAGTGTGCAAAGCCTTTAAATACAAAGATAATGTGGTCAATCGCTGTTGTCCATCAACAACAGAATACTTCGTGTTGACACCATATAGCTCCTCTTCCGGAGTTACAATCTCTTCTTTGAACATCAATGAACCAAGAAAATACTTTGTTCTTGCGCCGACAAGTGAATCCATGTCTGCCAGAAATCTATCCCACATATCTTTCCCCCAAACGTATTGACGCTGGAAGAAAGGTATTCTCAAAATAGTGTCTCTCTTAAAAACACCAGTAATCGTTGGAGTTTCCGCTTTCATAATTTAAATCTTTTATTGGTTTAAAACTAAATTGAATAATCTCTGAATATATTGTTTAATTCATAATCAGTAGCTGCAAATAGAACTCTGTCACGAGTCGCTTTTTTCGAGAGGTCTATACGCTTTATTGTGCCATTTTCTACATGAATAAGTTGAACACGTCCAACTCTCGTTTCCTTTGCTGTATATTTGGCCAATCCAATAGCCTTTGGCAGATTGTCGGTACGAGACTGGTCATGCGGCTCTAAGATATCGGCCACATAACCTTCTTCGGTTTTGCGAATCACGACAAAATCGGGATACATGCCATGCATCCTTCCATTTTGCTCATATGGAATGCATAGCGCCCATGGCTTCCTAGGTGGATTACGAAGCCAGCACACGAAATCTTCGCGTTCCATTTCATCTTTCAGGACAGCCTGTTCCCAACCATTAAGATTGAATGTTGCTTCACATTTCTCATCAACAAACAAGTGTTTCTTATATTTCTGACCATTTCTTTCCAATGAGACATTGATATTTTCAGGCAATCGGAAGTTATGTTCACTGACCTCATCTCCATCCGACACAATGGTGTTAAACCGTTTCTGTCCGCGCTCATCAAGACTAGTAACCTGACGACGATACGTGTCTATCAAATTATGATATTCATCCTTGGCATAGTCTTTCAAGGCATTGATGTTATCTTCATTGGCAACATACAAAATAACATCTATCTTGTATTCGTTTTCATCATCAGGATTGAAATAAACTTGTCCGTACAAGTTACCAATGCCTTCGCTACAGAATTTTGTTTCTGCTATTCTCATCTGTCGATCAAGATCTGTGTCAGTTGAAGCAAAAAGAGTGTTAACAGCGCTTTCCTGGATTCTGATACCATAAATGTCAAATGATTCTGAAGCAAGTTTAAACTCCATCACCTTTTTAGACAATTCCTCATATTTACCAGAAGAATGCAACTTCTCTGCGTATTCGCGAATTCTTTTCAGAATCTCCCTTTTGACTTCTCCCCATTTCGATTCATTCAATCCGAACTGTGACAGGAAACGGCAAAAAGCAAACAAAGAACTCAGATAGTTCTTGTTGATTCTCACAGAACGAACATCGTAGGATAGCAGGCCAATCTCATTGATAGCCTTCATTATTTCAGCCCGATTTACACCATCCGAAACAGGACGGCGAATTCTACGTTTGATGACAGGCACCTCTGGCGTCAAGACTAAATCTTCTACCGGTCCTTTTGCGGGATTTGTAGCATTGGAATTGGTGACAGGTCCTTGAATAATGGGCGCAACCTTAATTGGCTGATTAACGTCTGCAGGGTTCTCAGTTGTGGTTTCTGTGCCTTGGCTATATGGCAATTTCTTCTCCTGCTCATCGCTGCTTGATTGAACAACAGGATTGGCTTCTATGGTTTCTTCAATAATCTCAGTCGGAAATACTGTAAGAATTTGACTCGATGGTGAACCAATGGCATCGGCACTTATCTCAACAGGAATATCGCCACCTTCTCCCTTTTGCAGTTCCGAAATGACAGTCATGACATTCTCTTTGTTGAATTCGGGTAAGAACAGGTGGACATTATTCAATGTGTCATCTACATTGATATGCATCTGCATCGGAGTACGAATCATTCTTCCCAGCAGCTGAGCGATATTAGTGTAGTCTTCGGCTTTACGGAATGACATCATACATTCTGCTCGTGGACAATCCCAACCAGTACTCAGATTCTCCTTAAAGAACACCACTTTGATATTCCTGTCGTCGGTAATAGCCGAGGGCTCGCGATATTGAACGGGCAGATTGTTGATGACGATAGTCGATTTCGGATCTCCAAAGGTATGTACCACTTCTCCTTCTTTGAATGTCTGGTTAGAGCGCCTTGCTATAATCCGCAAACATTCGTTGAGGTCTGTGTCGGAATATCTGCTACTATGCGTAGATTTCTCCACTTGAACTACAAATACAGGATTCACATAAGCATAATGCTGTTCGTAACAATACTGATGCCAATGCTCCACCTTGTCTGTCCATTCGTCTGTGGCCGCTTGCAGAATGGCCATCTTATTCACGCCCGTGCCTTCCTCAGGAAAGTTCACGGTGATAACATCTTTCAGCAAACCAGAACTGCGCACTTCATCTGCCGAGACATCTACCTTTCGCAAAGTAGAGGGTGAATTGCCGACGAGGGCATTAAAACGCTGAATAGTTGCAGACATTCCTACCACAACAGGCATTGGGGGCAGGTTGTCATCAGAACTTCCGAGAATAAACTTCTGCATGATGGTGGTAGCCGTGCTGGCCTGACGCCCTTGCATCCCTCGGTGTGCTTCGTCTATAATGACATAAAAGCGGTCTGATTTCTCTTCTATCGTGTTCTTCAGCGTTTCCCAAATGGTGTATTGGCGAGTATCGCTATGTCTCGTAAGATTAGATGCTCTGCTGAGTTTCTGAGTGTTGAGGAAGTAGATGTGCCCATCTTCCAGCAGTTCGCGGTCGAAACTCGACTCTTCTATTGTGACAGTTTGTTGCAGGGAGATGCGGTCGGCTTTCAGGTCTATCTTCTGCTTCGACTGCTCATTCAGTTCAGGTGAATCTGATATCCATAGGAATATGGCATTCGGCTGCTCGGCAAACAATTCGTTTCCGAAAAAAACATCTTCAATGAGCGATGACATGATAATGGTCTTACCAGCACCTGTAGGAGCAGTAAAGGACACAATCTGTGGAGCGTGAGTGCGGTAATACCCTCCAATAGATTCTGCAAGGTTTACTCGCAACTGTTCAACAGCTCTTCGCTGAAATGGGAATAAGGTATCTTTCATATTTAAATAATTATCTTATGTTATTGATTCTGAAATTATCGAGATAGTCACGGTATAGTTGATAGCAGGTATCTACATTCAGTCCTTGGGCCATTTCCTTATAACCGCTATCGGAATCTGTGACGATATAGGCCGTATCTATGCCTTCTGCTTCGTTCACTTTCTTTTCGAACATCGGATAAGCATACTCGTCAAGGAGCACCGCAAAATGATTGTTTTCGCAGATGAGCATCTTTGGCCACTCTTCATTCTCAATGGTTGGGCATTCGCCTCTGGCACCAGCCTTCATCCACAGGATGGGGAGCAGTTCCTTGAACTGACGGCCCAAAGCCACGCTCGTCTTGTCGAGGAATCCCAACTTGAAGTAGGCAGCATTGGCTTTAAAACCATCTTTCATTGGCATAGAAACGGGTACGGATTCTTCTATCTGCCCCATCAGTTCACTCACCTCAGTTTTTATCTTGCGGAACAAAGCGTCCTTTTGAGTCACAACATAGAAATCGGTTATCTCATCATGACCTTCAAGTGCCTCTTTCCATTCATCTATAGCGGTCACGTCAAACAAAATGCTTGCATTGCAAGAGTCATTTTCCTCTGCCAACAGGAAATCTGCATCCTCCGACATCGAAGGCAACTTGATGGTCTTCTGCTTGTTGATGAGTGCCACTATCGCCTTCTTTTGTTTCAGCGTAGGAGCATCTGCCAGGAAATTAATCTGACTGAATCTGCGGTCACTTCGTTTCGTTTCGGTTTTTGTCGTAATGTATTCGCCATCAATAGGATTGCCGTTCACGTCAACACCTTTGATTGAGCATTCAGTTCTTGGCCATGTCACGTAACGGGCAATACCCCATTTCTCCCATTCTTCATCTCCCGGACGAATGCCTTGTGGATTTAATTCTCGTTCTTTCGTTTCACCAATCTCATTGTTCGTAACCATAATGCAACGACGATGACCACCATCCTCTGCATTTAACAGGTTTACAGCATGAAGTGTGGTTCCTGAACCTGCAAAGAAGTCAAGAATCAATGCGTTTGGTTTATTTGCGACGAAGAAACGAATGGTATCTTTCTCAGCATATAAAGATTTAGGAAATGAGAATCTTTTACCAACAAATTTCTGAATTAATTTGCTACCAAACTCTGTAGCATCATGGGCAGTTATCCACCATTGATTGCTAGGAATATACTTCTGGACATATTTGTCATCGTTAAATATAAGCGAACCGTCCTCCATTTTCCCTACTACCAATATTTCTCCATCTTCGACTCTTTTCTGCCATCCTTCCGATATATATCTTATAGTTGCAGTCTTTTTTGTTTGTGTGCTTATTCTAGCATATCCCTTAGATTGAATTTCAAGAAAGCGTTTTCGTGAATACTGCCATACACCTTCTGTTCCATCATCATGAATAGGAAAAATGGCTAATTGGCCTTCAGGAACACTGATTGATTCTCTGCTCTGACCAACTGGGAGTGGTTCACCTGCACCACAGAAATGTTTTTTGTCTGAAGATATGAAAATAGGATAAAAGCAGCCTGGAGAATGTGAACGTTCCGAGTTTGTTCCACTACGCATAAGACTACCCCAGCGAACTTTTTGGGTCGTTGATGTTTTTATATTGCCAAGCCATTCCTCGGACAATGATAATTCGTTTACTCCACAACCTCCAAAACGTAAAACAAAAATATATTCGTTTACTCTAAAAAACTCTGCTCCACGCGCGACACCTTTTCCATTAATTGCAGAACTAATCATTTGCAAATTCGCTTCTGGAAACAACTGCTCCAAAAGACAGCCCAAATGATGATATTCCTTTTCATCAATAGTTACAATAAGCACTGAGTCGTTGGGATTAAGCAACTTTTTTGCTAGGAGCAACCTTTTCTCCATCATGGAGAGCCATTTAGAATGACGATAAGAGTCATTGCCATCAACATAGTCGTTATTGTATTTCCAATCACGAGCTCCTGTGTTATATGGAGGGTCAATATAAATGCAATCCACTTGCCAAGCATAGAGATAAGCAAGGAGTTGAAGCGCATGATAGTTGTCGGCTTCAATCAGCGTATGCCATAGTTCACTATCAGGCTCATTCTTCACTTGTGCCATTGGCTTCAGATAGGGATAGATGGGCTCGCCAAGTTGTGCAACGGCAACAAGAACATCAACAGCTATCGTTTCTTGCTCATGTGAAACTGTGTGTTCGCATAATGCATTCTCACCATCAATCTTGATAACTTTGTATAAGTCTTTTGCTCCGACATCACGCTTTGCCACAAAAGAGCCACGCTTCACAGGAACATCATAAAGGAATGTCTTTTCAGGAACATGCTCCTCGAAAACAAGCCCAAACTTACGCTGCTTGTTCAGTTTGTTCACTTCTTGTTGAACCCGATTACGCAACTCTGGATTCTCTATTTGTTCTATCAAATCATTTATTACTGACATGTTTTTTAATGTGTAAGTTTAATGACTAATGTTCATATAATGTATCAAGGCAAAGAAAGGTAAATAATAACTCTTCTTGAATCTATGTCCTGATTTGCCAATGCAACCTTTACTGAAATTTCATAGGTCTTCATCTTAATGCCTACAAAATTAGGGAATTTGTGGGAATAATCCAAATGATTAGGGGAAACTTTTCGGTCTTGTTTTTTGCTGCTTGTTTGGTGGCTCTGCTTCTGCCATGAATTCGGCAAAATGTCATGGGAATCCCCTATATAGAAGGCATAAAATGAATTCACGCCTTCATAATACTGCAACTCAGATAAATATCTTTCAGCGAGATGCAATCCTCATACTCGGGCTTCAGCCGTTTGGCAAACTGCCACAGGGATCCCTTGAAGGCTACCCTGGGATTCTCCGGGTCGGGGGCATAGTACAAGAGACGTTGCTTGGCGGAGTCCCATACAAGTGCTTCACAATCAAGGTATTTGGAATATAGCCTGCTTTCGATGGTTGCACTCTTTGATGAAATGAAGAGCACTCCATCTGCGTCCTTACCATATCCATAGTCGTCCCATATGGCAGGGATGGGGTCACAATAACCTTCATCATCGGTAATGGGCTCTTTGAAAGCATCTTGCAGCCTTTCATCATTGAAGAAGGTGGGGCATTCTGGCATTTTTGCGTCTTTTATCAAATTCTGAAGCTCCTTGAGCAATTTCTCTTTGTCATTCGTCATGTAGTACAATAGATTTAGTTTGTTGTGGCAAATATAGTGAATTTTATCCAAACAGACAAATATTTGCTGGATTTTGTTTTGGGAACTACCTACCTGTTGACTCCAAGGGTATATAGATCTATACGAAAATGAACTACCACACCAAGGCTGCTCATTCCGCAAGTCCAAGGAAGGGGAGGGGAGAAGTGGGGCACCGAGGGTTTAGAAGCAACGCGTGGCTCATCACGGATGAGGAGGGTAGGATGCTCTATGGTTCTTATGCCTATGTTTACAAGAAGGACTGGTGGGATAAGATAGTGGAGAAAGAGCAAGAGAAAGAGGACGAGGAAGAAGATTAGTTGAGTTTTTGAGTTTTTGAGTTTTTCGCTTTACCCTTTATATAAAGGGGTTCCCAAGCGTGAGGACTTGGGAACCCTTTTTATTTTTACACAAGAGCCAGTGCAACAGCAGGCGCTAGCCCAGGTGAACAGGTTGAAGCGGTGAGGGCCGTAAGCAATGCCGTGATAGCGGCGACAACGGCTTGCCCGATAGCCTGTATCCATTTCCATTTATTACTATTCATAACTTCATAAATTTAAATTCGACAATTCATTTTTTCGAGAGAGCGGGAGGGCGTGAGAGCGAGAGAGCGAGATTACCATCGGCCGCAGGAGTATTCTTTCTGTAGAAGGAGGTTGGTCAG
Organism: Paludibacteraceae bacterium; assembly: GCA_045113275.1. GTDB lineage: Bacteria > Bacteroidota > Bacteroidia > Bacteroidales > Paludibacteraceae > UBA1181. The sequence continues at coordinate 139 of JBGUIU010000145.1, read as the reverse complement.
TTCATGAACCGTCATCCCTTCGCCTTTGGCTACTTGCGTCATTGTCATGCAATCGATAGAGTCGAGCACCTCATCACAGTAGTCGGCTCTTGGCTGAAGAACTTCAATGAGCTTGTCTTTTTCCTCAATCTGCCTTTTC
>JBGUIU010000144.1:0-3871 GCA_045113275.1 Paludibacteraceae bacterium | reverse complement strand
TTTACTCTATAGCCCCGTTGGTCTCTCATAAATTATATCAAAATAACCGTCTCTTTTTTCCAAGTTGTACTCGGTCTCGCTGGTGGCGGTGGCCAGCAGGTCGGCGATGGCCTGGAGGATGGAGCCGACGGTTTGCCTCCTTTTCAGTCGGCGAGCTATAGGTTCGGGTGAGTGCTTTCTTTGCATAATCTGCTCACGTTCGGCAATGCTCAAACAAGTTTGACATTGCTCTCACTTATCGCAGATTTCTCGGTCTCGACGCGGAATGCGGAGATCAGGGCTGTGAGTTGTGAAATGTCGATCATAATCTTTTGCTGATTTATGTTTTCAGCAAAAGTAGAATGACACCTTCATCTAGCAAAAGACACGCTTTTGGGCAAAAAAACAGCCCACCGAGGTCATCGGTGAGCCTGTGTCAGCCTCATTATATTGCTCTTACTTTTTTAAATTTTTTCTTATATCATCAAGACATTTTCCAATTAATCCATAGAACAACAAACTTGTACCAATTACTATACTGCCTAAAGAAGCATATAGTCTTTCTTCATGCCAAGTTTTATCAAAATACATAAAAAGCAAAATAATTCCCATGAATACAATGATTCCACCTAAGATCACAATAATAATAGATACAATCGAAAGAAGTGTATTTCTACCCTTTGAATTCGATGATAATGATGAATCATTCACATCATTTTTGCTTTCTGTTTGATTAATTAAGTCATCAATTTGTCCCATGATCACATTTTTTTTATGAGTTTATAATTAGAATACACTATCAGCGATGCTGTCAAATAATAGATAATTGGTACCATTCCTTGAACATTTAGTCCATATACGTACTCATTCATGTTCCCTGCTACAAAAGCTGTTATCACACCTATACCAAACATTGCAACAATTCCAGAAACACAGATGTTTGATAGCTTCCATTGAGAACGAATACCTAAATTAATATAATAGGCAGCCATAGCTAAACCCGCAATAACAAATATTATTACCTTACCATCCATTGATTGACACCAGTTATAAAATGGATATTCTCCTCTTGGTATTGACGTGTAATCATACAAACTGAAACTATGTTCTGGTAATGCTATTGCAAAAGCAATATATAAGCAGAACAAAGCTAAATTTATAATAGAACCAATTATTGAGACAAGACATGCTTTCTTAGTGCTATCATTGGACGTTTCTTTGTAAGAGAGATACATAAAACCAATGAAAAGTAAGAAGAAAAGTATAAAAGGAATTGAAGATAAGGTAATGCCAATAATTGGGCTATCATATATAGAAAACAAACCCAAATATGGCGATATTAATATTAAGCACAAGGCAATCTCTATGCAAAGATTTACCTTGTCAAGTATATTAACTGATTTATATATTCCATATGCAAGAATTAAAAATATAACTATACCAAATGCCCATAAAGGTATATTAAATCGCAAGTCAAATATGCTAAACAATAATGCCACTAAAGTAAATGGCACACCCCATGCAAACAATGAAAACTTTATCGTATCCTGTTTAATCTTGTAACCACAAAATATCGCAGCAATTGCTATAAAAAGAAGTATAATTCCGTCATAGTGGCATTGATAGGCTGGGAGAATGATTATCATACACATTAAAACAGCCAAGTTTTCGAGCGATAAGAATTCTTTTGCTTTAATACTCATAGTTATAAAGAATTTTAATTAATCACCGCAAAGATAATCATTCTAAATATAAAATTCAATGGTTTTTACTGAAATTTTTATTGTTGATAGCATCAGATATGATGCCTGCGAAGGCCTCTCCGATGTTCTCTTCGAGGAACTCCTTCAAGTTCATGACTGAGGCGTAATACTTGCGCGAGTACCAGCGGTGGCGCTGGTAATTATAACATATCAATTCGTATTATTTTATTCGCGTAATTGGCTTCGCCAATCTAAAGGTTCGCATTAGCCCCGCATGGAGCAAGCCTAACGGTTGACACAACGAAAAAGCCAAACGGCTTATTACTAACCATTTGGCTTTCCTTTTGGTGACCCCGGTGGGCTCTGATTCATAACACACCATGGCAGTAATTGACACCATAATCGCCTGATTCCCAAGAATTTCTAGCGCTGGCACAATGTCATCGTGTGCCAACGGATGTCATTAGGTGTCAATCTCGGTTGTCATTTTTGACAACAGATTTTGGGGACGCTGTTTGACTCCCTGATATTACATCAAAACCGTCCCTATTTTACTGAAATTTTCTTGATAAGTCCTCGCGGTGTGTCAGATTCCCGATAAAGGCTTCTTGCCTTACTTGCGTCAAGCTTCCCGCGCCAATCTGCCTAGCGCGGAAACCGTTTTAATTCGTTAAAAAAAATGTTTTACGACATGTTTTAGCAAACTTTAACACAAATATTTGTTTGTATGATTATTTGGTCTTATTTTTGCAGAACTAAAGGCAGGAGTTATGGAACTTAACAGTATAGATTACGCACGTTTGATTCAGTATGCAGCTCAAAAACTGCATATGACGATATTGAACAGGACCCAGATACACAAAATCCTGTTCTATGTCTATGGTGTGTACCTTGCTGATTATGGTAAACCACTGTTTACTGATGACCAGCCTAAGGCGTGGCCTTATGGTCCGGTGTTCCCAAGGGTTAATAAATGGGTACAGAATCAGCCTGAAGAAGTCATTACGATTTCCAAAAATATGGCTGACCGTTATAGTGAGAACATGAATGCGCTTAACCTTGTTGTAGATGCCGTCAATGCCATGTATGATAAGACTGCAATATTCCTGACGAGGTGGTCACATCAAGAGGGATCGCCCTGGTATAGGACTCTATATAAAGAAGATGGCAAGCAGGCTCCATGGAACACTGTTATAGAAGATAAGGTCATTAAGGAGTATTTTTCGGATCCCCATAACCGCATAGGTGATGTCAAAGAAAACGAAGAAGAGGAAAACTAATCAGCTAGAAGGTGTTAGTAAAACGTTATTTGATGGTAAAACTATTAAGTTTTATCATTATATAATTCATTTGGGGTATTACATCCCACATGGTATCCGTTTTTTCTTTAACAAGCCTTTCAAGGAACCAAAGAAAGACCTTAATATTCTTGACCAGGTTGGCTCCTTGATGAGTGTGAACACAACGAAGGAAAATCTTGATACCTGTGAGCACTTGATTGGTTTGCACCGTGTGGTGGAGAACACCATGGCAAGGCGCCGCTTGGAACGCTGGTCGTTGCGTGTTATCGTTAGCTATCTGTTGATTGTATTTGGGATCGTTGTTCTTTCTTACTGCCCCATACCGTCTGCTTTTCAGCAGGAAAACAATCAACCTACTCAGTCCACCGAAAAAACGCAATCAAAAATTCCCACAGAGACCGTGAAAGAGGTTCTAGACGTCCCTAAAGAAGAGAAGGGTTTCTTGAGAATTCCAGAGGCGGTTATGATAACCATCTTGTCTACAACGACCGTAAACATTATAGGGTTGGGGTTGATTGTGTTGAGAGGCCACTTCTTGTTTAACGATCAGGTGAAGGGCAAAGAGACAGATAACACGGATATGGGTGGCTAATTAAGCATATTCAAAACTGCTAATTTGGAATTTTTCACGGAAAATAACACGGATATAGGCGGAATTTCACGGTCTTTACCGCGTATTTTTCTGTTTTACAGCATGTTTTGACATTTTTCCGTCCTAATATTTGCCCCGCATGGAGCAAGCCTAACGATTGACACAACGAAAAAGCCAAATGGCTTTATTATTAACCATTTGGCGTTCAATTTGGTGACCCCGGTGGGACTCGAACCCACGACCCATTGATTAAGAGTCAATTGCTCTACCAACTGAGCTACGGAGTCATCGTTTGT
>JBGUIU010000143.1:0-4979 GCA_045113275.1 Paludibacteraceae bacterium | reverse complement strand
CAGAAGGCGAAGTGCTTGAAGTCCTGGCACACACCGAGGAAGTACGAGGGCAAGGCGTTGTCGAGCAGGAAGTCCTCGACCTCCCGTTTGACATCGCCGCCACACGAGTCGGTGTTGTACTGCAGCCCGCTGCCGTAGCACACCTCGGCGTTGAACATCTGACAGGTGGCGAGGGTTTCGTCACTCTCGATGAGGTCAATGATGTGGTATGGCATGTTGTTATCGCTCCCCCATGGGATGTAGGACAGCGATTTGTCGATGATCGTCGGCACGATGTCCACGTCTTCCTTGAACACCTTGCCGCTGTCGGTCTTGAAAGCGGCCGATGCGTTGAGCACCAGGATGGTTTCTACACTATTAAAATTTAACTCCATAATTTCGCGGTTTAAGTTTCCGCAAAATTATGGAGCTATGTCTATTGAGCAAAAGACAAGGAAAATGCCGTTAATACTTTCCCATTTGATTTATTTCTTGAAAGTAAGAGGGATAGAAAGGCGGGTTAATTCCTGCTGGAATGAGAGGGAGTCAAGTGGCCCAGTTACACTACTTGCAATGACGCGGGATTCCTCCTCCTCTTTCCACCGTACCATCACGGTGCCATCATCAAGATAGGTGATAAGTGCATAATAGAGGTGGCCATAGGTCTTCTCTTTATCATTCAAGTCAATTGGTACGCTCTTGTCTATAATCCAATAGTCAACGATGCTATCAGGTGGAACGGAAAGTTCTGTGTTTTTTTGAGGCTGCTTTTGGAAACCAAGAGGTGCTTTTGTCTTGACAATAATCCATTGATTGTTATATGCACAATTAACACATCCGCCTGGAATCACCATCTGTCCACCATTGTCTTCCTCATTTTCTTTATAGTAGATGCCATCATAGGTTGTCATGCGGTAACCTCCCCCCAAATCTTCAGAATAGGCTGGCCACTTAACATTCTTAAAGCCTTCAAGGATTCGGTAATAAGCATATGATGGTGGCATTATCGTCAGTAACGGGGATGCAATAAATGTTACAATTCCTAAAATGGTAAGCTTTATACTCTTTTTCTTAATTAAGGTCCAACCTATTACACCACCTAATACAGTTGCATGAATGATAAAGACAAGATTAAGCAATGGATAAAATAAAAAGAAAAATTCTCCCCCAAATAACGTCAACACTCCCAATAGGACCGAGTAAATGATAAAAACAAGAAGATGTCGGTTGGCACAACGCGAGCTACACACCTTGCCTACAAGCCATATCAGCAATGCACACACTGCAGCCTGTGCGCCGACAATTCCCACGAAGAAAAAAATATCACTCATAATGCTATCTTGATTGTCGCAAAGATACGACTATTTCCTAATAATCGTATTCGAAATGCGACAAATTTTAAAGGTATAATCTAAACCTTTTTATAATCTAATATTTTATTTTTTTGTGCTTAGGATAAGATACTTGCGACAAAATTAGTTTATATTATATTTTCTCAAAAAGACAACCTTTTTGAGATTATTAACCAATTAATTTTTAAGCAATAAATGGACACAAAAAGTTTACAAAGCCGTTATCCGGCGCTTTTAGAGTACATGAAAGCAATCGGATACCACCATGTAACTATTGCCAGATTCCATGCTGAAATCAAAAGGATTATAAGATTTGCTTCCTCGCCAGAAGTAAAGTCTTACGATGACTTTTATGAGAAAATGTATGGTAAATCCGTCTTTGGCGTACCTGCGTGGAAATCAAGAGAGAAGAAACGTTTACTGAATCAAATAAGATTGTTTGATGAAGAAAACATTTTTCCAGACAACACATTTTATCGTGTTACGTCTGCAAGAAGTTGTTATAACCAGTTGTTGCCGGAGTTTAAGTCGATCGCTGACTATATTGGAGATGTGATGGCAAAACGCAGGTTGAAACCCACCACTATTGCGACAACTAAAAACTGTATTGGCGCCTTCTTCCTAACCATCTGCAATAATAATAAGGTTAGCCGAATACACGAAATTGATGAAGATATGGTTTCAAGATACTTTATCCGAGATAACAAGTTATACCTTTGCTCTGGCTCTGTCTGTAGAATCAAGAGAGCCCTTTTGGATGCATCAGGCCATAAATATGGTGCTGAATGTGCCAGAATCGCAAAGTTTATTCCTAAAACCAAACGGATCCAGCGAATGTATCCAGGGTTAAGCGAGGAAAATAAAGAAAAAGTAGAGCAATACATCCTGGACGAAACCAATAAGCTGTCGAATCGAGATAGAGCCATCATGCTACTGATTTATTATACGGGGCTTAGGAGTTGCGACGTAGCGAACCTGAAGATAGATAATCTTGATTGGCAAAGAGGACTTCTGCTGATTGAGCAGCAAAAAACCGGTGCTGAACTTAAGTTGAAATTGGAGCCGATAATAGGAAATGCCATATACAATTACATCACGACTGAACGGCACAAAGTGAACATCCCTAACATATTCCTTGCTGCAGACCATCATTACAGAGCGGTTAAGCCGGGCACAATCGGAGCTATATGTACAAGAGTGATGACAGCAGCTGGAATAGATGTTGAGTCTTGCAGGACCGGCACCCATGTGTTCAGACACAAAGTGGCTACAGACCTGATTGAAACAGGCATCAACATCCCGACCATATCCGCCTTGCTTGGACACACCAAACCGCAGTCTGTAAATCATTACGTGGGTTCGACATACCATCGCTTAAAACAATGTGCTTTGAGTATAGAAGATTATCCAATAAGGAAGGAGGGCTTATCATGATAAGCTTACAAGAAATGACAGAGAAATATATTGAATACCGTTTGTTATCTGGACAAAAACCCTCTCTAAACTCAGGGCTGGCTTATTTCCTTAAGTTCTGTGCAACGAAAGGAGACAAGATAACGCAAGAGGCGGTTGACGAATGGTTCGTGAAGAAAGAGAGCGAATCACCCATATCATACCAAACCCGTTTTTACCATGCATTATCATTTATTAAGCATGCCAATGAAAGAAAATGGATAAAGGTTATCGAGCCTAAACGTCCGAAGCCAGCAAAGTCTGTTTATGTGCCTCACATGATGACCCAGACCGAGTTAAAGAATTTCTTTGATTCTTGTGATAGCATGAAACCAACGCCTTATCATAAGATGTCAAGAAAGATGATACAACGCCAAAAACTGACATCAATAATCGTGCCTGTGTTCTATCGATTAATGTATAGTACAGGAATGCGTCCCAATGAAGTTAGACAGTTGGAAAGAAAAGACGTCAACTTTGAAACGGGAGAAGTGATTGTCCATAACACAAAAGGATATAATGAACACTCACTTGTGTTACATGACTCAATGCTTGATTTGCTTAAGCACTATGACAGAGAAATGGACGAAAAAGTCCCAAACAGAAAAATGATGTTCCCTAACGAAAATGACGAACAATACAGCAAAGAATGGCAATGGCGTATGTTCAAGACGCACTGGGAAAAATACAACGACACAAAATGTGTCGCATATTGTTTTAGGCACAACTATGCGATCACAAATATAAACAAACTAATCAGCCTTGGGGGCGAGGCAACAAAACAACTCGTTGCTTTGAGTCGTAGCATGGGGCATGCTTCACTAAAAGAAACATTACACTATTACAATTTGGTTCCTCAGTTCGGAAAGATATTAGAAGATCTGAGTGATGATGAATTGGATGAGTTACTACCAAACATTGACAACATATGAAAAATAATGGCGCAATAAAAATAGCAAAGTTATATGCAGATTGGATACATGAAAGAAGCACATCGCAAAGTGCTCATACTATAAAGTCCTACAGTACAAGCATGTTGCTTTTTCTTCAGTATTTAGAGAACAAGAAAAAAATAAATGTCGGTGAATTTTGTGCAGAGCAGATGTTCAGCCACGAGACAATCCAAGACTGGATGGATTGGCTAGAAAAAGAAAGAAAGTGTTCCGCCCAGACATGTAATGTAAGACTTGCCAATATCCGTTCCTTTGTTAAGTATATGGCCGAAAGAGACTTGACTTATCGCTACATTTTTATGGATGTATCATGTGTTCGGCCAATGAAAACGAATAAGAAAAAAGTAGAGGGAATAACAAAGAGAGCCGTAAAAGCACTTCTTGGTTGTCCTGATACTAAAACGAGAGTTGGTTTTAGAGATGCTGTTTTGCTGAGTATGTTATACACTACCGCTACTCGTGTCGATGAGCTACTATCCATAAAACTTCAGGACATAAATCTGGATGTGGAATATCCCTATGTAATCATCTTGGGCAAAGGGTCCAAGATCAGGACTCTTAATCTGCCTAAGAAACTGACAGAGATGCTAAAACACTACATTCAGGTTTTTCATTCAGAAAAGTACGCACCATCCAATTATTTGTTCTATTCAAGAGAAAAAGGCATGAACTTCAAACTCAGTGCGATGGGATTACATAAGCGCATAAGAATATATGCAGAAAGAGCAAACAAAACGTCCAATGAAGTACCAGTTGATCTTCATGCGCATCAATTACGTCATGCAAGGGCGACCCATTTATTGGATGATGGTTTGAACATTGCTCAACTATCAAAGTTTTTGGGGCATGAAAATATTGCCACAACTATGATTTACCTTGACATAACAGAGGATATGAAGTCCTCCGCTATAAAGACGCGAATGAATGAACAGATTAAGGCCGTTAAACCAAAATGGAATAAAAGTAATGTGAAATCATTACTCTCAATTTTTGGATTTAACAAGACTTGATTCCATTGAATTAATCCCAACCATTTTTGTCTCAAATAACTGAATGTTAGACTGATAATTATAATGGTTGGGATTTTAAAAAGGTTTAGATTATTCCTTTAATACCTTAATTCCGCAACACTATTACAAATATAACTTTTTAAGTACCTGAGCAACAAAAAGTTGCCCAGGATTTTGCCATGTCAGAATTTTCACTTATCTTAGTGTTGCAAAAAGAAAACAAGCAAAACTCT
>JBGUIU010000142.1:0-13625 GCA_045113275.1 Paludibacteraceae bacterium | reverse complement strand
CTGGACTGTGACCAATATAAAGGAGGGCAAAACGGATTGGAGTCTCGTGCTGGACTCTTCTCACATTATTCCTAACGGCTATTCCTTACTGTTTTTTGGCAAGGAGGAGTCGAGCAGTAGCACGGCAATGCGTGTTCATCATAATTATACGGGTAGCGTACCCCAAAAACTAACTACGGACGAAGGAATGATCTTATTCTCAAAAGATGAAAAAAGCATCGCATTGTCTTACCCCAAACAATATCCACATATCGCCTATTGTGAGGATGGATTCATGATTCCTACGCCTGGTGAAGCGAACGATGGTTTGACCACCGTCATCTCCAACCGAGTGTCATCACCTACCTTCAAAACCAACAAACCGGGTCTGTATGAGAGTGCCTTAACCGTCGAACTAGATTGTGAAGTAGATGATGCACAAATTTATTATACTTTGAATGGTGATATACCTACTCCTGCGAACGGTACAAGATATGAGGGTGCTATCTCGATTGAGCAGACTACCGTTGTACGTGCAAGAGCATACCGAGAGGGTATGCTGTTCAGTGAGATTCTTACGGGTAGTTTCATTCTCCCCGATAAGTTTTATGAGGCTTGCAAGGGTGTGGGCACTCGTCTCCCAGTCGTTTCTCTCTCTGGCAATAACGAGGATATCTTTGGCGATAGCCTTGGTCTGTATGTGGAGGGAACCAATGGAATCGTAACTGGTTGCTATGATTTCCCTGCCAACTACAATCGGGAATGGATGCGCTCGGTTAATTTCGAATATATCCTAGATGGGAATGTGGTGGATAACCAAGAGGTTGAAATTGGCGTCTATGGTGGTTGTACAAGAATACATGTGGCAAAAAGTTTGAAGATCAAGGCGAATAAACGTTCGGGAAAGGCAAAGATGCAGTATGATAATTTCTTCCCTGCACGTGATTACAAGAAATACAAGAGTCTGGCTTTGCGTAATGGTGGTAATGGCTACTCATACGTTCAGCCTCGTTGGCGAGATATGTTCATCCAGAGTCTTGGTGACAGGATGAATCTTGACAGACAGATGGCGCAACCGGTAGCCTTCTATCTGAATGGCATTTTCTATGGCATGATGATTCTTACGGAACGAACCAACGAGGATTACGTCTATCATAACTACGGACTTGACGAGGATGAGATTGATTTCTTGGGTGTGGGCTATTCATGCGAGGCAGGCACGAAAGATGCCTACAATGTGATGATTGACTATGTCAGCAAGAGTTATTCAAATGATGATTTTTATGATCGGTTGGCGACGATGATGGATATTGATGAATACATCGATTATCAGATTTTGGAACAATACGTTGGTAATACCGATTGGGTCTCTAACAACATCAAACTATGGCGAAAGCATGATGGTGGCAAATTCCGTTGGATTCTGTATGATACGGACTTTGGACTCTCCAAAGCAACCTCGGTGGATAAGGATATGATTAAGTTTGCCACAGAAGAGAAGGGTGTTGAGGCGATGTGGGTATTGCTCAGGTCATGTCTCAGAAATGAGGACTTCCGTTGGCAGTTTCTGGATCAGTATCTGGATAGAATTGAAACGGAGTTTACCGATGAACGAATCGACACGAAGTTGGACTCCATCTGGGAGCTGACGCGTCTTGATATGTGTGCGACGATTAAGAACTCAGCCTTCTTGGATGCTCCGGGCAACCCGACAGCCTTTGACGAGACGGTTGAGCAGATGCGTACCTTTGCCAAGGAACGAAAAACGTACGTTATTGACCAGTTGAAGGAAAGGTTCGGCTTGGAAGACGATACAGTTATTGTAAAGATAAGACCTGTGTTCCCTAATGATGAGGCACCCAATTTTTCCTTCCTCCTGAATAAGAGAAAGGTTAACTCTTTGAAATACAATACATGGAGATATTCAGGGGAGCGTGTCAAGGTGGAGCCGATCGTTCCTGCAGGATATAAGATACATCGGTGGGCAGTCAATGATACGGTGGTTCGGACCGACAACAATAACAAGTACCTTGGCAGCACACTGACCACCTACGCAAAGGAGAAGGAACTGAAGGTGTCGATCTATTTTGAGTATGATCCAGATTATATACTCCCGACGGATCTTCATCTGAATGAGGTTTGTGCCTCTAATACAATACTTGCCGATGAAAAGGCTGATTTCCCAGATTGGATTGAGTTGTACAACGGAGGAGATACGGATGTTGATATAGCAGGGATGGTCGTTGAGAACGTCACGAAGGCAGTGAAGTGCACCATACCAAAAGGATTTGATGAGACGGTAGTGCCTGCACATGGCTACACCCTCCTTTGGGCAGACAAGGAGCCAGAGAAGGGACCGTTGCATCTGAATTTCAAACTAGGGGTAACCGCATCAGAGACCATCACATTAACAGCCCCATATAGGGACAGTGAGACACTCTTGAGTTCGATAGCTTACGAGACCCATGCTACGGATGATTCATACGGACGAGTGTCAGATGGTCTTCCTGAGTTCACTATCTTCGAAAAATGTATTGATTCCGAGGGAAAAGAGTATCTAACATCCACTCCACATGCGTCGAATGGAAGTATTCTGTGCGAGTCCGTCGCAGTAGAGACACCTTTGTCCGGATCTGGTATTCAGTTATATGTATCAAATGGAGCAATCGTCTTGCAGCAAGTAGCTAAAGGAAGTGAGGTGGAGGTCTATTCTACGATAGGCACACTAGTAGCCAAGCAGACGGCAGTTTCAGAGAACATGATCTTCCCGCTTCCTGTTTCAGGGGTCTATATTGTCAGGGTAGGAGAGAAGTGTTGGAAGATTATTATCTGAAAAGGTATCGGTGGATATCTTATTGATTGTCAGGTGAACACTGTAGAGACGCAATGCATTGCGTCTCCACAATTCCACGTCCCCATAATTTCATATCTCCACAAATTCACGTCTCACTAAATTTCACGTCTCACCAAATTCAAAAATCCCCCGAAATGAATTTATAGAACCCACCTATAGGGCATCAAGGAAAGATCCCCAATCTTTCCAGCTAACGTAGTTTATGTTATTTATTTTGCAAGATATATCGCCCAAGTACAACACTGTTCCCTCACATTGGGGGTCTGAACGTAAATCGATATATTTGCGGACATTCTCAGATAATTTCTTTTCTGCATCACTCGAACTTTTTATTTCGATGGCAAAGGAATGTTTCCAGTCAGCTATTATATCAACCTCAAATCCTTTGTTGTCTCGGAAATAAGTTAGGTTGGATTTTTTCGCTTTGTTCAACCTTGTTTTAAGTAGTTCAGATACGGCAAACGTTTCTACAATTGCGCCTTTGTTGAGACTTAATATCAGATTGGCTACGGTTTCTATTCGTAGCAGATGACAAAGTAATCCTGTGTCGACAAAATATAACTTAGGCGTTTTGACAATTGATTTTCCAAGATTATTTGTGTCGGGTTCTAAGAAGTGTATAATATATGATGACTCCAATATCGAAAGCCAATTTTTGACTGTAGGCGATGATATGCCTAATTTTTTGGAGATGCTTTCCATAGAAAGCATTTGACCGCTATAGGTGGCACAAATTTGGATAAACTGTCGGAACAAAGAAAGATTAGCTGCATTTATTAAATCTTTCACATCGAAATCCAGGTATGTATCAATATAACTTTCGAACCAATCCTCTTTTATGAAATGTCTCCGAGTGTCGTGCAAAGGAGGGTAAAAACCTTTGATAATCATATCATAAGGGGTTTCGAACGATTCTGAAGTGGTGTTTACTTCGGCAATCGAGAGAGGTAGTAGTTTTAAGAAAGCAGCTCGGCCAGCCAATGAGTCTGACATGTTTTCTTTTAGCTTAAACTGACTGGAACCTGTAAGGATGAATGATCCAGGATCCATGTTTTTGTTGTCCACAAAATATTTTACCGCATCAAAGATTTCGGGTACCTTTTGTGCTTCATCAATAATAGCACCGTCAGGGAATGCCTGTAAAAAATCCTTAGGGTTTGACACGGCAAGTTCACGAAGACTTTTATCGTCAAAAGTGACATATTTTTTCTGAGGGAATGTCATCTTTGCCAAAGTTGATTTCCCACTTTGACGAGGTCCTGTTAATCCCACGATAGGGAACTGAGAAGCGAGTCTCAGCAAAGCTTCACGAGCACTTCTATTTATATACATACCCATTGTTTTTTTGTTATTTCAGAAGCAAATATAGTAAAAATCTAAAGTTTGACATAGTAAAAATCTAAAGTTTTGTATGGTAAAAATCTAAAGTTTAGAGTGGTGAAAATCTAAAGTTTTGAGTGTATATTGTTGGTTTATAGATATTTATAATTATGTGTTTACCTCCTAAAAATGCGTCGTTTTTATGTAAAAAATTGCACGCACTTTCTTGTTGTTGAAAATATTACTTATCTTTGTGACGTATCCATTATATATGGGTGCAGACATATATAGAAAGACGTTTACTGACGTTTTCCTTTGACGAACCAAAATCTCGCAAGTTTTGAATCATCTGTCAAAGAGAATGCAACGGTGGACGCTTACGTTGGTGTGCATTGATTTGCAGAGCCTTTGATGTATGTTTATATACATCGGGGGGCTGTGTCATTCATAACCAAGCGTGGGCTTCGCGTTGCTCAATCTTACAGATGATAGGCAATGCGAGAGCCTTGGTTCGTGGGAGCGAGTAACAAGATTCCCACGTTTTTCTTTTTTGTGACAGCCGTTTAGGGGAATCGGCGGATAGTAGTAAATAATAAACAATATGGGATTCTTAAATTTTTTCTCATCTCACAGAAAGACAACAAAACAACCCCAACAACATGAGACAAAATTACAATTAGACATGTTTGCAAATCTTAGTCAAACACAGAAATTTGCAATAGTTACTATGCTAGCCTCATTAGCTGCAGCTCCTGCAAGTGAAGAAAGAACAGCAATGGCGCAAAAGATGATGTTCGCAGATGTCGCAATGATGGGTATAACACAGGATATGATGCTAAACTATGCACAGACACGTTCAACCCCTGACGCTCAAACTGTAATCTCAACCTTAAAAACTATTACAGATACTAATGTGCTGGAGTGGCTCATTTATTGTGGCTTTGGTATCATTTCAGTCAATCAAAACGAGAAAGCATATTCTGTCTTTTTTGATTGGTGGCAGCAGTTGGGGTATAAGCCTGAAGAGATTGATTGCGTCATAAAAAAAGTGGAAGCAATCTGCAGCAAAATGAATTAAATTGATAACCTTTAAAAATTATGAGTTATGGCAGTAGTTCTAACTATCCTTGGAATCGTGTTCCTCCTTTTTTGTGCGTTTATGCACCACAAGGCAAACAAACAAGAAGAAAAATTCAATAATCGTCCATCTACGATTACCTCTCCTTCGAATGATTTGTCTAAGAATCAAAAATATGCGATAATCAATATATTGGCATTTACCCAGGGAGCAAGCCCTATAAGTGCTTATAGCGATGAAGCAAATGAGATTTTAAATCAGTGGATTTCAAAACTTGGGTTATCGAAAGAAGAAATGGAGAAATCTATTCGTCTTTCAATGAGTTTATCTCCAGAGCGCTCCATTCAGATTATAAGAGATTCTATGATTGAGATTAAAGATAAGGCATTTATTCTTTCTGTTTATCATGATGTAGAACGCATTGCACAAATTTCTGACGATGAAGAAACTGTTGATTTTATGGAAGAGTTGTTTAATGATATCCTCACACATTAATTATCGAGTTATGAATGAAAGAACAGAATCGACCAATTATAATTTACTATAAAATACATACAAATGAAACAGATGACTGTTAGTATAAACGATATAGGCCTAGATGAATCAAATTTGAAGAAGATAAAGAAATTTGATAGTTTTTCCATTTATCTGAAAGAGTATAATATTTCATTACCTGAAGATACTCCATTATACAGATATATTGATTTGTCTAGACTGATAGATTTATTTCACAACAAGAAACTGTTTATCCCTAGCATTAAACAATTTTCTGATTTGGACGAAAAATATGGTTGTAGAAAATATCCATACAATCCACAATTCAGACCTTGCCCTTCTTATAAGGATAAAAGACAGATGAGACAAAATGATAAAGAGATGGATAAATTATTATCTCTCTGTGCGAAATGCTGGACATTAGACAAGAGAACTGATGGGTCAATTGGGGAAACTATGCTTATGTGGAAAACATATGCGAGTAATGATATAGTCTGTAGGATAAAGACAACGATAAGGGATTTAGCAGATAGTATAAAATTACCATGCGACGTAATCATTGCAGACATGAATTATGGAAAGAATGATAAATTATCTACATATGAGCAACTCCTATTTAACAAATCTATTCATTACGATCAAGAGCAGGAAATAAGGATGCTATGCATGGTTTCTGAAAAAAGTGGAATAAAGATTGATGTTCAGCCAGAAACACTTATTAAAGAAATCGTTATTTCTCCATTTATTCCCCCACAAACAGCATCGTTTGTTATTGCACAATTGAAAAAAACATGTCCAAATATAAAAATTAACTTTTCTTCAATCAGGGAATACAATGATCACTTATCCACAAATAACGACTTAAATAAGGTTTGGTGTTAGTCGGGATTAAACAATAGACATATTGCCTTGTTATAAATCAGCATGTTTTTCCCTTCTTGTTGAAGGGATTCCCTACTTTTGTAATATATGTCTTAAAAGATGAAAATTAAAATACGATGTTCCAAATAATCAAAATCGAAGAAGCAAATTACAAGGAGTATCATTCACAATCAGACATTACAGTTATCATATTTGGGGAAGAATTAATTTAGCCAATTCACCTATCAAGGAATACTTGACACTTCAACAAGAACATACAGACGGATCAGTATGTACGGAATCCGTACATACAACCAATGAAGTAAAGAAAATTTCATTATCTTTGTCCCGAAGAATTTATTTGTTTAACTAAATGATTTAAATTATGAAATCAATTAACAATGAAAAAAAAGCTATTGAAAAGAAAAATGGGAAAAAGGTCAGCAAGACATGGGAAGCTGCCATTAAATCCAAGGGCTCTCTATGGGTAACCTACCCAAAATTTGTAAAATTAACTCTAGAATGTAAAGGAGAATGAGATACATGTTAGACACTTGTTCTCTCGTTCACCTAACACAAGACTATGAGCTTTTATCCTGCGAAGTACAAAACATCATCGAAGATTATGAGAATACCTTTTGTGTAAGCATAGAATCCATCAGAGAACTCATCATTGCATATAGATCAAAAGGATTAGGTAGGAAGAAATGGAAAACAGAAACCGACATCATCAATAGCATTCTTGATGAATTTTTTATAGAAATATTACCAATCGACAGAGAACAAATTGTCGCTTATAGTAAACTTCAAATCAATACAGCAGAAGACCACCGAGATCCAAGCGATCACATCATCATCGCTCATGCCATCTGCAATCGTATGCCCTTGATTTCTTGCGATCGTAAATTCCAGTTTTATACAAAGCAGGGATTGAATTTGATCTCATATCGAAGAAAATAATAGAGGGGGACGCACTACTTCGTTTTGTCTTGATATGTAAGACACAAATTCAACTACCGAGGAAATCTCGGTAGTTCGTCTTGAAGACGGTCGAAATGTTACAAGAAAAGAGTGTCCTTCGGACAGAAATCTTACAAATCTTCACAAATCTAACAAATATGAGTTGTTATAAGAGAGATTTGTATGATTTGAATAGATTTGTGGGATTTCTCGCGAAGCGACTCATAATATGTATAATCCAATTTTGTGAATGTCCAATGCGTCAGTATTCCAGCATTTAAAGGAGTGTCCTTCGGACAGAAATCTTACAAATCTTCACAAATCTAACAAATATGAAGTTGCTATAAGAGAGATTTGTAGGATCTGAACAGATTTGTAGGATTTCTCGCGAAGCGACTCATAATATAACGCCAGAGATTTCAACTGTCGCAAATTTTGCGACAGTTCAATTAGAAGGAGAAAGACATGTAAGACATGATTTCCAACGCATTGAGTTAAAGAAGTGTCCTTCGGACAGAAATCTTACAAATCTTCACAAATCTAACAAATATGTTTTCAAATGGACTTAATAGCAGAGTATAACAAGAAATATGAGGTTTTCCGAGAAATAACTGGAATAGCCATGAGGGTGCATAGCAAATACCGTTATGGCCTTTTGGAATCGGCATACGAGGCTGCATTGAAATATCTTTTAGAACAAAAGGGTCATAAGGTTGAACGTCAGGTATTCCTGCCGATTTACTGGGATGACGTGCAACTTGACCAGACCTACAGGATGGACTTGGTGATTGATGGCAACATCATTGTTGAGTTGAAGGCCATATCTCATATAGACACACCCCATCGTCGGCAGCTTTGGAACTATATGAATCTAACGCATTTGCCATTCGGCATGCTTATCAATTTTAGTCCCGATGGGCTTTACTCCGAATGGTATCACCGTGACCCTAATACTGGTATCATTGACAAAGTGAGGTTGCTTTAAAAGAGATATGTATGAATTGAACAGATTTGTAGGATTTCTCGCGAAGCGACTCATAATGAAATTCCCATTAATGATAGATAAAATATATATTTGCAAATACATACTATCGATGATGACATCATGGAAATATTTTCACGTGCCATTGGATTTCGTGATTTAAAATTATGGAATCAAAAAACAATGGGGAAAAACGATTATTTAATATTATGCCTAAAAACTATTTATTTACAATTATATCATTACTTGCGTCAATTGTGACTTATGGAAATGATTATGCCGTTTTGGCAAGTGGATCTTCATTGCAACCAGCTGATTCCAAAGACATCAATGTTGAGGTTAAGGAAGAAATATTGACCATTCGGTTAACTGATGAGACCGAAGCCTGCGTTAGGAATGGTTATACGAGCTATCATACCAAAGCCTATGTCGATGTTGATTATACGTTCTATAATCATGGAGAGGCGACGGATATGTTAGTGGCTTTTGTGGCTTATTTCCCATATAATATACCATATCCCTTAGAATATGATATTTTCGCTGGTAATCCATATATTCATGATTTTAAGGCGGAAGTGAATGGGCAATCTCAGCCTGTATCAATCTCTGTTCCTGGAATGCCCAAAAACTACAAACAAGAGTTATTAGAAGATCAGTCAGGTCCTGTGATTTACGATGGGAAGGTGTTGGAGAATTGTCTATATACATTCCCTGCAAAATTTGTCAAGGGAGAAAACAAAGTGCATCACACCTATTCTTATGACCTTTGTTCCTCTGTTTTCGCATGTTGGAATCTAGAGTATGCATTATCCCCTGCTTCACATTGGAAAGGGGGGAAAATCGGCAAATTCACACTCCGGGTTGAATGTCCAAACACGGCTAAACATTTTTATGTGGATTGTGAAGACTTACAAAAAGTATCTCCAATATTTACAAAAGGAGTCGGGAAATATAGAAAAGTGTCTCCGAATGAATTCCTATCAATATGGGAGATTTCCATGCGGGATGCTGTTGCTCAATGGACAATGTACGAGTATAGTCCCAAATCGAGACTTGATATATATTCAGGGATAACTGCTGAATATGATTCAAGTCTCCTCCCTTATGGTTTTTCTTACGACCGATCTTTAGTATTTGAACCTCGCTATGCTAATTTGAGCGGACAACCACGTATCCTGCGAAATATGCCGTATGCTCATCGTGGCTATGTTTTCAAGACCAAAGAGATGAAAAAAATTTTCGAAAAACTATGGTGGTATATCCCAGATTCCACTTACGTACCAGACATGTCGGATTTTACAGAGCGGGAACTGGAATTTATCAATGGCACGTATAAAGAGAAAAAAGAAGAGTGATTGTTCCATGGTCAAACCATTTCCTCAAAAACTCTTCTATAAAATTAATCGTATCATAAGACTAAAAACCAGATTCACCCATTCGGATTATGGTTCTGATTTCGGGTGACGCTAACAAAGTCAGGTAACCCTTACTTGGTTTTATTCAACACCTTCTTTCCATTCATAATCACCCATCCTTGATACTCTTCGGAGACCTTCTCTCCCAATAGATTGTATCGTTGTCCCTCTTCGATGTCGGATTGCTGAACATCCTGAAAATCGGACGTTTCAATGTTGCAATCGTATTCAATCGTCTGCGTGTCAAGGATAAAGTCACTCTCAATCACAGGATTTGAAAGTGCACGTCCGCTATTGCTATATTCCAATGGGGCATCGATGGTCACCTCCATAGAGGCTTCGGGCAACAAGCCACGCAACGACTCCTTAGAACGTGTTGAGCCAATGGCAAAGTAAGCATCCTTGTAGAGTGGCGCCACACCCGTGTTTTTTACGGTAATTTTCGTTTGAGTACCATCTGTCACACATTTCGTCACCACAAAATGATAGCCCGTCATCATACTGCACTCCTTGAAACGAGCGGCATTTTTATAGTTGTTCAGCGATGGATTATCATTGGCAATCATAAAAGTAATATGATACTTCTTCGACTGATCCTTCCAGGTAAGTCCATACATGCCACTCTCTTTGGTGAAATTCTTCTGATCTGAATCATCATAATAGCTAATCTCACCGCCGCACACACCTGTTTTCCAACGGTCTGTACCCATTGTTTCCCAGCACTCCTCGTTATAACCATCTTTCGAACTCTTTTCATGCTCCTCGTGCATAAAAGAATCATCAAACAAACCAAACTTCAACTTCCGTAACTCTCTATCATCAGCAAAGTCTGTATATTCATCATCGGCTGCATCGATACTAATCGCCCATGGAGTATTGACCAGTACGCTGGAGAGATGTTTGAAAAACTTCTTCTGATATTCTTTTGTTGGGAAATTCACTCCAAAATCGATATTCACTCCATTATCATCATAGATATGGTATTCAGACCAGTGGCCGAAACCCACCTCTACAAAGGCGATACGAGGGTCGTTATCATATCGTTCTGCAAAATCAGTATAAAACAACAAGGTGAATCGTTGAAGTTCCTCATGGCCCCAATCCGCATAGTAGGTCAGTCCGTCGCCCTTCACCCGTTTGTGCACCTCATGATAGTCGGGCAATTCTTTGATATAAGCAGGCACGGCGGTGGTACCAGAATCCTTATCCACCATTGGTACCCCTGGATATTCGTAGAAGAAACGAAGGACAGCCTGATGGTTACGGCTCTTGATATCATCGAGCAGGTCTTCCAGGTAAGTCCAGTCGTACTCTATTGTGCTATCAGGATTGCACCCCTTCACCACCTTGCAGGGAGCCACATACGAATATTCCAAAGCGTGTGCTTCCCCATACTTATTGTACTGTTTGGCCGCCTCATCGGGCCAGAGCACCAAGCCCGTCATCGGTTGTACATGAGTCACTTGGGAACTGATTCCGACGGAGGTCCAATCAGCAGCCACACTGTTCAAAGCAATCACTACGAAAGTTAGGAAAGAGAGCACTATTTTTTTCATATTCTTGTCGGTTGGTTAATAATACACAAATATATTGCATTTTTTTAATTACCATCCATACAAACAAGGAAAAAATATAGAGTGTCCTGCGGACAGAAATCCTTCAAATCTTTACAAAACCATCAAACATGAGTCACCTTAAAAAGATTTGTGAGATTTGAACAGATTTGTAAGATTTCTCGCGTAGCGACCTCACAACATATATAAAATGTCCTGCGGACAGAAATCCTTCAAATCTTTACAAATCCATCAAATATGAGTTGCCATTAAAATGATTTGTATGATTTGAACAGATTTGTAAGATTTCTCGCGTAGCGACTCATAATATAATGACCCATAATAATCAACCTTCCTCAACCCAAACAATACCTCTTATACCTCAAGAACTTCCCTTTTTCAGACACCAACAATTTGAAAGCTACTGCGCGTAAGTTTTTGTCAATGCAGTAATAAGTAACCACCCGACCGCGCACCAGCTCCTTGTTGCTAACCTCCACCAACTCATAGACCTCTCCGTTCTGATTCAACTCCATTTTATTGAAATTAACAGAGAAGTAGCGTGTTTCCAACGCATTAGCCATAAAAGTAATCGTCATAAATGCGATTGTAAATAATATCTTTTTCATACGCTTTATTTTTAATGAATGAATAATCTTTTTCTGTCTTAGGATCTCTTTCGTTCCTGTTGACGAAGCAAAGATAGAGACGGTAGAACAGGCGAAACGGACAGAACAGGAAAAGTGTATGTACAAGTTGTGAAGTTCACATTTTGTCCATTTTCATCGATTGTACATGGATGATAAACGCATTAGAATCACCCAATACGTATGAATATTGGCAGGAGCCATCCCCACTCCATCATCTTTCATAGAGTCATAATACTTTTTTCGTAAAAAGGAACAATTCGACGTGTTCAACTGACAAACAGCAATAGACCTCACTAGATAAAAATCACCCAAATCAGTTTAGATACAAAATGGGTGCCTATGTGAGCCAACATAGAATACCCTATTCCATATTTTCTATATAAATAACCAAATGCTAATCCCAATAACCCATTCATCAAGAAGCATCGAAACAGAATCAATCCATCCATATATCCGAAAATTTGTTTTGTTGCAGGCAGATGACCAGCTGCAAAGAGCAATGCGCTGATAACATTCGCTATCACCAATACCTTGACAGGCACATCTTCCTCTTTTGCATAAAACAGTTTCGAGATAACCCATGCCAATAATGACATCAGAAATAGTCTAATAAGTATTTCTTCAAATACACCACCATATGTGAAGGATGAAATAACATACTCAACAGTTGGTTTGTTATCATAACTATGCCATACCGGATCAATAAAACTGCCAAACACATATTTGTCAACAACACTCAAAGAAAGTCCCCCCACAACAGACAACACAAGAACCGTTATCAACCCCTGTTTATTCATCTCGAACTTTTTCCACAGACCAATTTTGTTGGACAATATGATGCCTATGCCCGTAAAAATAACAGCATAGATAGTGATTTGTACGACTGACACAACCATCAATAATTCTTTAGAGCCAATCTGTTTGACGGCCTCCTCAATCATATTTGAGTCTAACGTATCAACAAGATAGATTGTGGAAAAATATCCACCAACAACACACACTAAAACGAAAAAAAGGAAATACTGCCAGTTTTCTTTTATATATTTCATACCACTATCTGTTTTATCAGTTTGAGACTTCAAAATTAATAAAAAACAAGCACTTGGTTACATTAAGCTGAACCGTTCACATTTCAAGCCTAACGCACGAGTAATGGAGGTGCAGATGGGGATGAGGTACTGATACAACAACCACACACTTTTTCGGGCGACTTTGTTGTAATCGCAATTATTTTACAGCAGCAAAGAGAGGTTCATTCGAACAAAATGCGTATTTACGCAAAATATTCGAAA
The DNA here is from genome assembly GCA_045113275.1 of Paludibacteraceae bacterium. Classification (GTDB taxonomy): domain Bacteria; phylum Bacteroidota; class Bacteroidia; order Bacteroidales; family Paludibacteraceae; genus UBA1181. Next base: position 186 of record JBGUIU010000142.1, on the reverse strand, counting down.
GGTATTATTGGAGATTTAATCACAATTATTATATTTGCATTCGAACAAAATGCGTATTTACGCAAAATATTCGAAAGTATGGATAGAATTGAAAGGAAATATTATCTCAACAAACTCATTGAGAGGCGAGGCAACGGACGAGTAAAGGTGATCACCGGCATCCGTAGGTGTGGCAAGTCAGTACTC
>JBGUIU010000141.1:0-4271 GCA_045113275.1 Paludibacteraceae bacterium | reverse complement strand
ATACTATCGCATTTTTGCAGTTGTGAATTTTGACGAACCCGATTTTTAAGAAACGTTTTTAGAGTCTCTGGAGAGCATAGCGTATGATGGATTCATACTTTTCCCGTTCGCAAGCCTGCTATTCGATATTTCAAAATTTCTTTTGTACAGGTATACAAATTTTTATCGTTCTGAATAGTTACGAATTATCAATTCTTTCTATACCAGATTCAAGTTTAGATGCAATTTCGACTGTACAGTATAATATAATGATTGATAAACTCTCACCAATTTTTAAGAAATTGAAAGCAATGAGAGTGTTTAATGAACAATACATATATCCAAAAAAAATAAATACTGTGAATCTGAATACAATATATATAAGCGCTCCTATGTCTAGTTTGAATTCAAAAGAGTATTATGAATTGAGAGATTTTTTACTAAAACTAAAACCAAAGCTCGAAAGAATAGGCTTTACAAAGGTTGAATGTCCTGCATTTGAAAAAGACGATTATTATAACTTCGATGGACATACAAAAGCAATTAAAGAAAACTTTGTCGAAATGAAACAAGTTGATTCTTTGCTTGTGATTTATCCTAATGCTCAACCATCTAGTGTATTGGTTGAAATAGGATATGGATTAGCTTTGTGCAAAAAGACAGTTATTTTTTATAAAGAATCATTACCTTACATTCTTAAAGATGCAGGAACTAATATTTCACATATTGATACAAGAAAGTATAATAGTTTTGATGATATTTTATCTATAATAAGATCGAATGGAAAACAACTATTTAAAGATGAAGAGGATGAGTAATAATGAATGTATTTTTGTCAACACCGATTTCTTGCTTTTCGGATAAAGAAGGACTAAAAATGTACAAAAAATCTATTCATTCACTAATTAGTAGAATGAAAATTAGACATAAGGTTTGCTCAGAGATTGAAAAAATATACGATGAAACCGATTACGATTCTCCAGAAAAATCAATAGAGAAAGATTTAAATGCAGTCAAACAATGCGATTTGTTCATTTTTCACTATCCTAAAAAAACACCTACTAGTGCATTAATTGAACTTGGATTTGCTATGTCTTTCAATAAAAAAATTATAATAATTACTCCATGTTTAAATGAACTACCATATTTGTTACAGGGGATAAAAGCAGTATTTCCTGATTCTCAAATTATCGAAAGCGCAAGTATTGATAACAAAACAATTAATCAAATACTTCTTGCTATTGATTCTTTTGAAATAACCTGATATTAAAAAAACACTACAGACGAAAGTGCTGATCTTGCTTTCGTCTGTAGTGTTTTTATAAACAACTATAAACTATTGATGCTGGATGCTTAAATGAAATATTATAGGATTTTGGTAAATGCGTAAAATTTTTTCGTATTATGTTTCAGTAATGAACAATCCAACTATTGCTATTTTCAGCAAGGAAGATTATTTACTAAAAATCAAATCTGCATTTACAATCTCTGTAGCACGATTTCGGATATTATGTCGACTAAGTCGGCGAAATTACTCTCGCTTTCTCGTCTAAGAACCGTACGTGAGAGTTTCCCCTCATACGGCTCAAGTATTTTATCACGCCAAAGCGCGGTAACATTGGATATGTTTAAGGCAGTCGCCGTGCACGTAAATCATATTGTCGACAGCGTTTGTGCCGCCGTCCTTGCGCGGAGTTTTAAAGTGTATTCTTCTTTCTTCCGCCAAGTCAATAGATTTGGAGCAAACAGGGCATATGCCTTTTTGATTTTTCCATACAGTCTTGAATTTTCCCGACAATCTTCTCATTCCGTTTTGAAACTTACTTTTTTCAAAATATTCAGGCTCCAAATAAGGATTTGCGCTTGCCCGAATTTTTACGTGTCTGATTATCGGTGTGTGTGCTGCTTCCTTCAATTCGGTTTTCTCGGTACAGAACACCCAGTTTCTTGAGCCCTTGGAATGCCAGTATCTATGCACCTTCCATTTCTTCGATTTGTTGGGATGTCTGCGCTTTGCCCATCTCCACAGCAGTTCAAAGATGTTGTGGTCGATAGCGGAAAAGGTCTTTGCGGCGCATACGCTTTGATGGTAATTTGTCCAGCCTGTAATCGTTTGATTCAGCTTGACAATCAGCGATTCCTGCTTCCACGTCTTTCCTTTTCCGAGAATAATCTCATGCAGCTTTTCGTTGATAGCCTTGACCGACTTTTTTGAGGGCCTGATAATGAGTTTGTCATTGTACTTCCTGAAATTCCAGCCCAGCATGTCGAATCCGTCTCGGATATTTGTAATGAGCGTTTTTTCTTCAGAAAGCGTAAGCCCTCTTGCTTTCAGAAAATTTCTGATGACCTCTTTTGCGCGTTCTGCTGTAAGGCGGTCTGCCGCCGTAACGACAAAGTCATCCGCGCACCTTACAAGATTCACCTTGTTTTTGAACATCTCTTTCTGTGTGCGGTGAAATTCTCTGTCCAGTAAGGCTTCCATTCCGTCTAACGTCATGTTTGCCAGTATCGGAGATATGATACCGCCCTGCGGCGTTCCTTCCTCTGTGGGGAACAACTGCTTTGAATAGATAAATCCTCCTTTAAGGAATTGCTTAAGAACGGATTTATCCATTGGGATGTTTTCCAGCAGCCATTGATGACTGATGTGGTCAAAGCATCCCTTGATATCTCCCTCTAATATCCATTGTGCTGCATTGCGGCGGGACAACAACTGAAAGAGGTGTTCGCACGCGTCCTGACAGCACCTGCCTTTTCGGAATCCGCACGAGCGGCGGTCTGCTGTTGTTTCAGATATGGGGTCTAACGCAAGCGCATACAGCGCCTGCATTGCTCTGTCGTACATAGTTGGAATGCCTAAGGGTCTTTTCTTGTTTTTGCCCTTCTTTTCGATATACACTCTCCTCAGCGGCTTTGTAGTGCCTACCCGTCAGCGAGAGCGCAGCTTGCATTTTCTCGGCGGCTGTTTTCCACAGCTCTCCGTCAACGCCCGCCGTTCTCTTTCCTTTGTTCGTCGTGACACGCTTTACAGCTAATAGCTTTGCATAGAAAGAATGCGTCAGCAGATACTGTAATCTTTTGACTGTATTTTGTTTGTTTTCCGATGTTGCCTTAGCAATTCTGAATTGCAGTCTGTTAACATATTCCTCTGCCTGCTTCCAGTTGATTGAGTTCCACTGTTTTTCAAGCGCGGATTTGTCAGATAACCTCTCGGATTTCTCCGTCGTTGAGTTATTACCTTTCACAGATTTGCCCCCTTTCATGCCATAAAATACCTTTGGACTAGTCTGCGCCCTTTCAGGCTGCGGCAAATTTTGAACCGCTATACGCCGTCGTTACAACAGCGCCGTTCGCTTTTTGTCCTGTTCCTTTGCCCTCTGTGCCGTTTCTTTCCCTTGCGGGAGCGATACCTCTGTTGCAGAGGAACACATAGGGTTTACCGTGTTCCGTTCAGTTAATACTGCGAATGCCTTAGGAGCCATCTATGAGCCGGGAGCATTTTGTCCATTCACGATAGGGTTAATGAAGCCCCTTCGCCTGTCTCCGTACCTTTTGGTTCAAGCGTTTCAGCCCGTTTCGCTTGTCGTAGCGTGACGACCCTTACGATGATTAACTTGTGTTCTCCATAGCATTCTTATCCTTGCAGTTCATCCGCCTTGGGCTGGCAGATTATCCACGTTGTCATGTGAGCTTCCCACCCTCGCGTTACCGCTTGCGCAGGTCACATTAGGATTACCCCGAATGAATAGGGCAGCATTTCTGCAATTAACTGTACGACTTTCACGTCACACTCATCTTTCGCACCCACAGCATTTGATTATCTGCTTTGAGTTGTTCGGTAATGCCTTCTTGATTTGCAAGCTGTTGAACAAGTTTATTATACATTTCTGCTGCTTCCCTGTCGATATCCGCGAGATAAGCGGTTAGCTTGCAACTTGTAAGCAAATCGAAATAGCGTATTTTATGATACTGCTTGATATATCGTTCGTGCCGTCTGCCCCAGATTCCAATTTCAACTTTTGGCTGTTCGGGTAATTTCAAGTCAGGTAAAAAATAGTCTCCTTGTTGTGTGTAAGTGATTTCGTTTTTCATTTTGTAAAACCTCCGTAGTTTTAGATTTTATCCTACAAATCCAACTATCCGACTGCTTTACAAAAGCTAAAGGGAGGCAACTTCCTTACGAAGTGCCTCCCTTCCCGAAGTTTTTTTCGGTACTATGACCTCTGCTGACTTCTCACAGTTCGTTGTTACTATGTCGGCTATGGAATCACTATTCCCACCACACCTGT
>JBGUIU010000140.1:0-57427 GCA_045113275.1 Paludibacteraceae bacterium | reverse complement strand
TACTTCGGCACGTTCACTGCCTCCAAATGGAGGATTAGCTAAAATCACATGCTTGCGGTCGCGTTCCTGAATGGTAGCGAGGTTTTCGGTAAGTGTATTGCTACGGATGATGTTGGGTGCAGCCACTCCATGGAAAATCATATTCATGGTGGCTATAATGTATGGCAATGGTTTCTTCTCTTTGCCGAAGAAAGTGGATTTTTGCAAAGTATCACTGTCCGCTACCGAATGAACCTGCTCTTGCATATAGTTGAAGGCCTCGCAGAGGAAGCCGGCTGAACCACAGGCAGGGTCATAAACCGTTTCCCCAATTTGTGGTTTCACAACTTTAATAATGGTGCGGATGAGTGGACGTGGCGTGTAGTACTCGCCTCCGTTACGTCCAGCATTGCCCATGCGTCTGATTTTGTCTTCGTAGAGCACGGACATCTCGTGCTTGTCCTCTGCCGACTGAAACTTAAGTGAGTCAATCTTGTTGATGATCTCACGCATGTTGTACCCACTGTTAATTTTGTTGCGTAATTCACTGAAAATCTCTCCAATCTTGTATTCCAGCGTGTCGGGCGAAACGGCAGTATCTTTGAATTTCTTAAGTGAAGGAAATAGTTGTTGGTTGACATACGTCACAAGGTCATCACCCGTCATGGCGTTGATGACATCAAGTTCCCCTTTGTCGTTCTTAGGGGCAGCCCATGCATTCCAACAGTTCTTGCCTGTAATGATGCGTTTATACTCCGTGCCGTTCAGTGCGGCCTCTTGTTCACGTTGTGTTTCGAGGTCATCAAGATATTTAAGGAAGAGCAACCATGAGGTTTGCTCAATATAGTCAAGTTCGTTGCTGCATCCCGCTTCATTGCGTAGGATAGCATCAACCGCATTAAAAGTTGATTCGTACTTCATGAATGATTGCAAATAATTGGTTTACAATAAATTCTGTTTGATACGAATGCTATTGTTGGTCTAAAAAACGAAAGTCGTGCAAGGCACCTCTATATATAAAAAGAACGTGGACACTCTTATCCAACGTCCGAGGTACCTGGCATGACCCACAAGAGGAGATAAGAAATGCCCACGCCATACGCATGGGCATTTGCTTATTTAACTCTCCTCTTATTCTTCTACTGCCAGGTTTCCGAACGTTTCAGATTAAATAGCAAACGCTATAATTAATAATATGTTAGTCTAAAATCTTTGTTGTCTGTTTTTTTAGATGTAATGTTTTTAGTTTGTTAATAAAATATTTGATAGAGGCGATGCGCACATTGTCTCTACGGATTCATTCCACAATTTGTCGAGCCCACTCCGGCAGTTGCTCGACATAACGTTTCGCTACTTTGCCGTCGGCATATCTGATGAGAAGTTGGGCTTCCGCATTTTCGACCGAGTTATCATAAAGATAGAGACGGTCTATTCTCTGTTTGATGCGACTGCAATTGAAAATCGACTTCTGATAACGGGAGATGATTTTGGTAATCGGCACATCGTGTCCTCCTTTCATCACTCGGTTGGCGATGCGGGCAGCGTTAAGCGCAGGGGACGTTGTACATACAAAGAACAATCGCACAAAAAAACCAGCTTCTATGGCACGATTGATGAAATCAACCTTTCCATCGGACGAAAAAACGGTTTCAAATATCAAACTTTGCTTCTCCTTCAGACATTTTTCCCGCCACTCCTCACAATATTGAGCTGCTTTCAGCACAGCCTCTGCTGAGTTCCAATCACCAAACTGTTCTTGCGCCACATTGTCGGGATTTATATACACAGAGTTTTCCAACCACTGATGACGAAGTATTTTGCTTGTCACCGTGGTCTTGCCAGAACCATTAGGACCTGCGACGATTATTAATACTGGCTTTTTCTCGTACATTGCTTCTCTGCATATTTTCTGCGCATCTCCGCAATTTCGTCGAAATATTTTCGGAGGGCCGCCTCGTTGCTTTTTCGAGCCTCTTCAGCCGCCTCCCGCATGATGTACGAAAGCATCTCGTCAGTCGGTTCCTCTAAGCTGGTCAACCTGTATTTGTTTATTTCTTCTTCCGACATAATTTTAGTTCTTGCTGATTATGCAAGTACAAATATAGGAAATTAAGAATTAAGAATTAAGAGTTAAGAATTAAAAATGTTACCATCATTTAACACGATAGCCAACAGAAATAATAACATCAAGATTGTATATATGTGTACGATATTTTTTCCATCCGAAGCAGTTGTCAAGTAATCCTTGACAACTGAATATTTCAAATTTTTGATTATTTCTTACCTGCATTCTCCATCATAGCTACCAGAAAGACCAATGGTGCATTCCAATTGATGGCAATCTCATTCGTAGAATAACTACAATCATCATCCAGATAACATCGGGCAGGTGATAATGATGGATAATTCAACTGTCCGCAATCAGACACTTGATTCGGATTGGCGCCTCCACACAGATATCCTGGGATAGGCTCTATGATATTATCACTAAAGGAACGACGATCATGTATATGTTTAGGATACTTCGAACCAAAACAGGTGACAAAACAATAATCTGTAGGGTTACAGCCCATCAGATAGTCAAAGTTACCCATCATGGCATGAAGATAATCATCACTCTTATAAAATTGATAAGCCAATCCTAACACCACTCCATTGATGGCAATATCACCATTACTACCCCACTCGAATTTTTTCAAAGCCAATCGTCCCGGTGAAAACTTAAACTGGTTATAGATCGTTTGTGCTAAGCTTTTAAACTTTTGATCAATCAGTTTTTTATCCACAAACGAAGGTAATTCATCTAAATGCAAGCGCATGGAGAACAATCCTAAGGTATTCACCTTTCGCCAAGTCGGAGAATCAAACTTCTGAATGAAATCCAACTTCTTGTAATAACTTTGTTCGCCTGTCGCTATAAGCAACTCCGATGCAGCCCAAAAGAACTCATCCGACAAGTCATCATCCGAATAAGAACCTGTACGAACATCTTCTGGGTTGTAATATAACACAGAAGGATGTTTCTCTGCCCATTGCCATGCATACTTAGCAGCCGCCAATGCTTTTTCACAATACGAAGGATCGATATCCTTGAACACGCGAGAGTACATAGCCATTACAGCAGCAAAGTCAAGAGCAGCCGCTGTCGATTTATACACCACATAACGGTCGGCCGTATCATCCGATGGCTGAACGAATCCTGAGAATCTCAAGGTCGTCAACTTATGATACACTCCCCCATCATACGGATCCTGCATCGTCAGCAACCAATCGGCTTCCCATTTGAGCTCATGATATAAATCAGGATAGATATCATCGCTCTCAGGTATATTCAATCCAAGTTTTTTGTAATAGTCAGGGAACAACTCATACGACATCATCATTAAATGCATTGAGATACCCGCATTGACCACATACTTATTATAATCACCTGCATCATACCATCCTTTCGGAGATCTGATAACAGACTCTACATGTCGATTCTCTGAAGCTGCTGTTTTATGTATATAAACAAGCGTATCTGGATGTCCGATCTTTCTAGAATAATTAACACCACGGAACAATGAATAAGGTGCTTCCATCGCTATAGATGAGCGCCAGAAATAGAAGGCTCTGATAACACCTTGAGACAACTCCCGATAGACATCCTCCTTTTGTATAAGAAAAGGATAAGACATCTCCGTACCTACCTGAATATAAAAAGAACCCTCCTTATCAAAAGCAGAGAAATCAATTTTCTGTATCACTTCCCTAGACAATGTCCAATACTTCCCCGGTTCAATCTCTCCACGATACACAACAGCATTGGTCTTGGCATCTTTTATTTCATACGAAGTCGCATCCAGATTTGCTGCCACTGCCACCTTAGGCAAGGATGAGGAATAACCGATTTGATTAACCCTCACAAATTTCTGCGCACATAGATATGTCGCACAAAAACACATAATCAATACATAAAGCACTCTTTTCATAACTCAAAAACATTTATACCAATATACACTTTTATTACTCGTTTATTTTCTTCTCTGAATCTTTTCCCTTTTCATTCTCCTTCTTAACGTCGTTCTCTTTCAACCGTTTTTCCTTTATAAACTGCAATTTAGCTTCTGCGAATTTAAGCATCACCGCATCCTCCTCTTTCAACATCCTGTTCAACATCTTCTCTGCCTCATCCAATCGGTTCTTTTCAATCAACAAATAGGCTCTTCTTCGCAGCAGAAAATTTCGGTAATCAATATAATCTTCTGGCATTTCTTCTTCCTCTTCATAATCACGCAGCTTCTCTATGATAGCATTTAACTGGGTCTCGACAACATTCAACGCTCGGAAGTCATTTGACCCAATCAAGCAATTTATATACTCCATACAGCCATCAATATTACCATAGGTATATGGAATCTCCAGATAATATAGGGCTTTTGAATATACTTTCAATTCAACATACGCAAAACCAAGTCGAGTATATACCCCCATAAGTTCAGTCTTCTGCTTTTTATTCAGCGTATCCAGCAAGGGATGAACTGTACTTATTACATTCTCAAAATGCTTTATCGCTTGGAAATAGCTCTTCTCCGAGAAATATTTATAGCCCCAATACATATCTTCTGTAATGGACCATCCTGCAAAATCCACCAATATCAACTGCTCTGTTGTCAACTCATCATATTTTCCATCCTTTGCTTTATCCAATGCATCATTGATCATGAACTTCGCCTCTGCCTCATTATTAGACTTGGATTTATCCAATACATAAATCATTCGCAAAGGTGCATCGGACGAGCTCTCCATAGATGCTTTCTTGATGATATAAGGATTCTCAATAGAGAGAAGGAAATAATCTGATGTCTTGGACTCTGACTGCCATACAAAGCTAGCCGTGTAGAATGTTCCATCAATACAGGAGACAGACACAATAAACTCCCGATGTTCCTCCTCTGGATTCTCTTCCCTTATCTCTCGTATCAAAGAAGCGATATTGAACGTTGTATATTCTTCGACAGCTATCTCTTTCATGAAATGATGAACCGACACAAAGGATATTTTTTTAACCTGATCAGCCGGCAGGAACTTCCCTGAAAGAGAGAATAAATCATACGGTGTCAAGACCAAATGTTGGAATTCAGTACGTACAACTGAATAATGACCTTTTGAAATCTCCTGTTCCAACATAAGATAGCGACTTCTCGCCTCTTTATTCGATTCGTCAAAAACATCAATCCCCTTATTTCTTTCCAGTACTTTCTTTATATTCCAGAACTCTTCATAAAAGTATCTCCTGAGCATAAAGAACTCACCTAACTTATTCGTGAAAGCTTCTTTGTTCTCCACATCCTTCTGATCCAGCCACAAAGATGACTTTAAATGAACGGAAGACTGATTTTCCTCCTCGTCGTATGAATAAAAGAACGTTGATTGATGATAATCACGATTTAATTTATTGCATAAATAGTAGATAGCGTATCTAAATTCATACTGTTCAGAGAATATATAATAGAAATTCAAGAATGCTAAATAACCATCTTTTTGACAAGAGACATGAAAACTCACATTCTGATACGTAAAAATATACGTCACAACATTATCTGTCGTATCTTCTTCCTTGTATTCTATATTCAACTGCTTAAACAACCACAGTACAACATCCAACGAATATTTCTTACTTGGCATTCTATTAAAAATATTTCTCCACTTACTATCCATACGAATGCAATTAATCCAGTTTCAACACCTCAAGGAAAGCCTTCTGAGGAACCTCCACAGTACCAATCTGCTTCATTCTCTTCTTACCTCTCTTCTGTTTCTCTAACAACTTACGTTTACGGGAAATATCACCTCCATAACATTTTGCCGTCACATCCTTACGCACAGCTTTTACGGTTTCTCTTGAGATAACTTTCGTTCCAATAGCTGCTTGTATCGCCACATCAAACTGTTGTCTCGGGATCAATTCTTTCAGTTTTTCACACATGCGTTTACCCAATGTGTAAGCATTGTCTATATGTGTAAGTGTAGATAGCGCATCAACCGCTTCGCCATTCAACAAAACATCCAGTTTAATCAGTTTGGACTCACGCATACCATGAGGATGATAATCAAATGAAGCATACCCCTTGGAAATACTCTTCAGCTTATCATAAAAATCAAACACGATTTCTCCTAATGGCATATCATAAACCAACTCCACACGATTTCCTGAGACATAATCCTGACGAACCAACTCACCACGTTTTCCTAAACATAACGTCATGATAGGGCCGATGTAATCAGCCGATGTGATCACAGACGCACGGATATATGGTTCTTCTATTCTATCGATCAACGTAAGATCAGGTAATCCTGACGGATTATGAACCTCAATCATCTCTCCTTTCTTGGTATATACATTATACCGCACATTAGGAACCGTTGTAATCACATCCATATTGAACTCTCGATCCAATCGTTCCTGGATGATCTCCATGTGCAACATTCCAAGGAAACCACATCGGAAACCGAATCCTAGAGCCAAGGATGACTCTGGTTGAAAAGTCAACGAGGCATCATTCAACTGCAACTTTTCAATGGAAGCTCTCAGGTCTTCAAAATCTTCTGTTTCAATAGGATAAACACCAGCGAACACCATCGGTTTCACCTCCTCAAATCCATCGATCGCCTTTTCACATGGACGATTCACATGCGTTATGGTATCACCCACCTTCACCTCCTTCGAGGTTTTGATTCCTGAGATGATATATCCTACATTTCCGGCAGAAAGGGATTTTTTAGGCGACATATCCAATCGAAGGATACCGATTTCATCCGCCAGATACTCTTTCTCCGTAGCAACAAACTTCACTAAATCACCACTATTTATTGTACCATTGACAATTTTAAAATAGGCAATAATACCTCTGAACGGATTGAAGACTGAATCAAAGATCAAGCATTGAAGCGGCGCCTCAGGATCCCCCACAGGTGGCTTGATTCGTTCCACAATCGCATTCAATATATCGAATACGCCCTCTCCTGTCTTTCCACTGGCACGGATAATATCTTCTCTTTTACAACCTAGAAGGTCCACGATTTGGTCCTCAACCTCATCCGGCATAGCCCCCGGCAAATCAATCTTATTCATCACAGGGATAATCTCCAAATCATGTTCCAATGCCATATAAAGATTCGATATGGTCTGAGCTTGTATTCCCTGAGAAGCATCCACAATCAACAATGCACCTTCACATGCTGCAATGGAACGAGACACTTCGTAAGAGAAGTCAACATGCCCCGGAGTATCAATCAAGTTCAATGTATATTTTTCGCCCTGATACATGTAATCCATCTGTATGGCATGACTCTTAATCGTTATACCACGTTCACGTTCCAGGTCCATATCATCCAAAACCTGATCCTGCAGATCCTTTCCAGTCACCGTTTTAGTATATTCCAACAAACGATCAGCAAGGGTACTCTTACCATGATCTATATGAGCTATAATACAAAAATTTCGAATATTTTTCATTCAACATCAATTTTTACTAAGATAACGGATAAGACAAAACGGACATTTTTTTGTGCTTATTCCCAATCAATTTCTATGTCTTCGTCTCCTATAAATTCAACATCCTCATCAAATTCTTCTTCATTATCCACTTCCATCGGACGATGCGTTAAAGTCATGTGTCGATCCACATCCTTACTCAACTCAGTCCAGATCATATCTTTCAACTCACTCACGCCATCACCTGTGACGGAAGAGAAGAAGAGTGTCGGGATATCCGTTGGCAACGTAGCTTTAATCTCCTGCATCAACTCCTCATCCAGCATGTCGGACTTGGAAATGGCTAAGATACGTTGTTTCTTCAACAGCTCTTCGTTATAGTTTTCTAATTCTGACAAAAGAATATTGTATTCTTTTATGATATCTTCTGAATCAGCAGGAACCAAGAACAAAAGAATAGCATTTCTCTCAATGTGGCGCAAGAAACGGAGACCTATTCCTTTTCCTTCCGATGCACCCTCAATGATACCTGGGATATCAGCCATCGCAAATGATTTTTGATCACGATAAGCCACGATACCTAAATTAGGTTCCAGCGTTGTAAATGGATAGTTAGCAATCTTAGGTTTTGCGGCAGATACCACAGAGAGCAACGTCGATTTACCTGCATTCGGAAATCCAACCAAACCAACATCTGCCAACACCTTCAATTCTAATATAACCGTCTTTTCGATTGCTGGCTCTCCCGGCTGTGCATAACGGGGAGTTTGATTGGTTGCCGACTTGAAATGCCAGTTGCCTAAGCCACCACGACCACCTTTCAACAAGACAACCTCTTGTTTATCCTCTGTTACATCGCATAAGAAATCGCCCGATTCAGCATCATAGACCACCGTACCACATGGCACCTCAATAATCTTATCAGCACCATCAGCACCAAAGCTACGGCTATGACCACCATTTCCGCCATTTCCTGCTAAAACATGTTTCTCGTATTTTAGATGGATCAATGTCCAGTAATCTTTATTTCCTCTTAGAATAATATGACCACCACGACCACCATCACCGCCATCCGGGCCACCCTTGGGAGTATATTTTTCCCTATGAAGATGTGCAGAGCCTGCCCCACCTTTACCCGAACGGCAATATATTTTCACATAATCAACAAAATTAGTCTCAGCCATCTTATATCTGTTTTTATCGTTTAATTATAACCAATTCTTTTTCTTGAAAATGAGTAACGTGAGGCCTGAAGCCACAATCATCAGAATCAAAGAAAACAAATACCCGTATTTCCAATGTAGTTCAGGCATGACATCGAAGTTCATACCATACATACTTGCTATCAATGTTGGAGGCAAGAATATAACAGAAACGACAGTAAATATTTTTATGATTTTATTCTGTTCAATGTTAACCAAACCTAAGAACGTATCCTGCAAGTAATCCAATCGATCAAATCCGAACTTTGTGTGTTCAATCAGCGAATTGATATCCTTGATAATCATACTGAGGCGCGGCGTTAAATCTTTCGGTATCAAAGCGCTCTTCATCACATTCGAAACCACACGCTGCTTATCAATAATATTCTCACGAAGATGCATGACACGCTCCTGCATGTTTTTAATTGACAACAATACATCTTCATCCACATCCTCTGCCACAGTCAACGTTTTACTCAACTTGGTGATATCTCGTGTGGCATCCTCAATCATATCGGCATCATATTCAACTCGTGTCTCCATCAACGCCACGAATATATGATATCCCGTCGGATAATTTCGAGGATTAGCAAACATTTTTTTCACCGTCTCATTGAAAGACTTCAAGTTTGAATTATCTCGAACTGAAACCAATATCTGATTCTTCAAAATAAAGGATACCGGCTCCTTTTCATACGAATCTAACAAGAAATTGGAATTGGCCACCAATGTGTCTTCTGTCTCTATAAAACGAGACGACATCTCAATCTCTTCTATTTCCTCTTCCTCCTGAATATAGATCTTCAAGAACTGCTCCAACTCCGACTCTGTTTCTGGTGCAACATTGTTCAAATCAATCCACACAAAATTACTCAAAGGAACCTCTTTTAAGATCTCTATATCCTTTGCTATCTTCAATCTATTGTTATCGAAGTAGAACAAACGTACCTGTTGTATATTTTGTTGCATACCTTAACCGTATTTGTAGGACGTAGTTGTTTTTACTGTCAATGTCCTAATTTTTCTTAACTCGTAGGCTTTGTTTCCTACATTAAAACTCTCAAACTTATATAATTTCCTGCTGTACCTTATTCGTCAACTCTATGAAATCCTGAACGCTCAGCTGCTCCGGACGTTTCGTCATAATCGGATCTTTCAATAGAGGGCTCTCCTTCGCCACCAACTGTGCAATAGAATTTCGTAACATCTTGCGCCGCTGGTTAAACGATGTCTTGACAACCTTTATGAACAGTGATTCATCGCAGTCTAATTTCTTCACATCGTTCCTTACCATCCGAATGACAGCAGACTTAACTTTCGGTGGTGGATCGAAAACATATTCGTGGACAGTGAATAAATATTCTATATCATAAAATGCCTGTAGTAAGACACTTAATATTCCGTATGCTTTACAATTAGGTTTAGAAGCCATTCTCTCGGCAACTTCTTTTTGTATCATTCCCGAACAAACAGGAACCCTATCCCTATATTCTAACACCTTAAAAAATATCTGACTGGATATATTATAGGGATAATTGCCGATAACATAAAACGGTTCCCCGTTAAATAACGTACCCAAGTCTAACTTCAAAAAATCTTCTGCTAATATGCGTCCTTTTAAGGCAGGGAAATTCTCATTTAAATAAACAACCGATTCTCGATCTAACTCTACAACCTGTAAATTTATAGATGGATTTTGTAATAAGAATTGAGTCAAAACACCCATTCCAGGACCAATTTCAAGTACATTCGTTGGTCCTTGCACATTCAAACTGTCAGCTATATTCTGGGCAATGTTCAAGTCTTTCAAAAAGTGTTGCCCTAAGAATTTCTTGGGCGTAACAATCATCTTCCATCCTTTATCTAATTTAACAATACATTTTCGTGCAAAAATAATAAAAATGGCTGAAATAAACCTCTTTTCATCAAAAATACTCTAAAAAAGTTTTTCTTTGTTCTCATTCGTTTTTTCATCTTCTCATTAACATCCAAAACAATGATTGTAAAAAAAAAGGCACACCCGCAAAGGCATGCCTTAAAAGTTTATCTATCCACCATTCTTACCGTTTCTTTTTTTACGGCAACTGGCAGTACTCGTTAAAGTCTTATTGCTATACTTGCTGAGAATGAACGGCTTCTAAAAGCTGGTGTTCCCTCTTTTGCACTGATATTAATGCAACCAAACTCTGAATTCACCTTAATCATTGCATATCGGAAGAAGATAAAACGCAAACCTAAATCTGCTCCGAAATCAATATTCTTCAATAGATTAACATCTTCATCATCATTACGGAATGCCTTATACTCCAACGAACGTGTTCCATATAATCCCAAATAGTTATCAGATGACTCCGTATAACTTCCAGCTATACCACAAGCTAAGAATGGTCCTGCACAGATCTGCACACCCATCTTCTTTCCAATCGGCAGATTCAATGAGAAATTAACAGGCACCTCTATATACATCGACATCATATCGGTTGTACACAAGGCTAAATCTCTCATCATCTCAGAGGTATATCCTTTGGTCTCGAACAAGACTGATGGCAAGAAAGAAACCCATGAGTAAAGTAATGGAATATCAGCACCAAAACCACCACGATAACCTAACTTATAATCCGTGTGACGAGTTGATATTGTATTGTATGAAGCCCCCGCTTCAAACCAATAATGATTCTTCTCAAAAACACTGAATTCACGATATGGACTTAATTGCGCATTTGCAGCCATAGTGAACAATGCTATTACCAGCGTTACAAAAAATTTTTTCATGATCTATTATTTTTTCTCATTTTTTTCGACAAGCGAAATTAACTATTTTTTTTCAAATACCGATTCAATTGTAAAAATAATTAAATCAATCTATCAATTCGCCCAACAAAGTGGCCGATGTAGAAGATGTAATTCTAACTTTTACAAACTCACCCACCCGATGATTTCCCTTAGGGAAAACCACCATCTTATTTTGTGGTGTTCGTCCGCACAACTGTTCACGGGAACGTTTCGAATAACCTTCCACCAACACTTCGAACTCCTTGTTCAAATCCCTCTCATTGGCAATCACGGACAACTCATTCTGTAAGGCAATCATCTCGTTCAACCTTGCAATCTTCACCTCTTCTGAGATATTGTCCGGAAGATTCTTTGAAGCGAATGTTCCTGGTCGCTCTGAATACTTAAACATAAATGCAGAATCAAACACCACCTCTCGCATCAACGACAACGTCTCTTGATGATCCTTCTCCGTCTCATCATGGAATCCACAGAACATATCAGTCGAGATACCACAATCAGGGATGATTCGGCGAATCGCTGCTATCCTATCGAGATACCACTCACGAGTATATTTACGATTCATCAATTTTAATATCTTATTGCTTCCCGACTGTACTGGCAAATGAATATGATGACAGATATTAGGATATGCTGCAATGGTTTCCAATATCTCATCACTCATATCCTTTGGATGTGAAGTGGTGAAACGAATACGCATCATAGGATAAGCCTTTGCAACAATCGCCAATAATTCTGCAAAGGATACGACATGTCCCTCTTCATCCTTATATGCATAGGAGTTAACATTTTGACCAATCAAAATCACCTCTTTGTAATTCCGATTCTTCAAATCCTCTATCTCGCCTAAAATACTTGAGACCTCACGACTACGTTCCCGTCCTCGTGTATAAGGAACAATACAATAGGAGCAGAAATTATTACAGCCTCGCATGATTGACACGAAACCTGAAATCAGATTGCCACCAATTCTTGCTGGGATAACAGCCTTGTATGTTTCTGTTGTTGATAAATCCACATTAATAGCGGGAAGTCCTTTTTCGGCCATAGTGACCAGATTAGGTAAATCCAAGTAAGCATCCGGACCGACCACCAAATCAACCATTTGTGACGCCATCAACTCATCCTTGGTTCGCTCAGCCATACAGCCCAAGAGACCAACGATCAATTGTTTCTTCTTTTTCTTTAATGTCTGAAAGTATTGAAGACGAGAATGTATCTTTTGTTCTGCATTATCACGAATAGAACACGTATTAACAAAAATGGCATCCGCCTCTTCCATATTTTTTGTCACATCATAATCAATGGTTTGCATAATTGATGCAACCACTTCACTGTCTGCCACATTCATCTGACAGCCATAGGTTTCAATGAAAACTTTCTTCGTCATTTGTTTTTTATCAACGACTTTACAACTAGCATAAATATGAGCAAAGATAATAGTTTTCATCCAATAATATTGTATATTTGCGCAAAATAAAGAAGATTGAGATGTACCAAAACACGAACATGATCCTTCGAACTGAAGGTCTCGTCAAGAAATACGGAGCACGAACGGTTGCTAATAATGTATCCATTCAAGTGGAACAAGGAGAAATCGTAGGGTTACTAGGTCCTAACGGAGCTGGTAAAACGACTACTTTCTATATGACCACAGGCCTAATCGTTCCAAATGCTGGTAAGATATTCTTAAACGATGAAGAAATCACTCAATATCCAGTTTACAAACGTGCACAAAAAGGTATTGGATACCTAGCCCAGGAACCTTCTGTCTTCAGAAAGATGACCGTTGAGGATAACATCAAATCCGTGTTAGAAATGACCAACTTCAGCGAAGATTATCAAAAGGAGAAGTTGGAAAGTCTCATCAAAGAGTTCAATTTAAATCATGTTCGTTACAACTTGGGTGACCGTCTTTCGGGAGGTGAGCGCCGCCGTACTGAGATTGCGCGTTGTCTTGCCATCGAGCCTAAATTCATCATGTTGGACGAACCGTTTGCCGGTGTTGACCCTATCGCCGTACAAGATATTCAGGACATCGTTTGGAAACTAAAAGACAAAAACATAGGCATTCTGATCACCGACCATAATGTGGATGAAACGCTCTCTATCACCGATAGAGCTTATCTGTTGTTCGAAGGCCGTATCTTATTCCAAGGAACATCGGAAGAGTTAGCCAACAACCCTACGGTTAAAGAGAAATACCTAGGTCGTGATTTTGAATTAAAGAAAAGGAAGAAAGTAAACGAACAGGAAGAGGAATCATTAGCAATCGAAAAGGAGAATAAATAATCATTACCGCTATCGCCTCAAAACAATACAATAAACGTAAGCCAATATATATGCAAAGCGTCAAAGTCCATCAGGCCTTTGACGCTTTGTTTTTACTTAACTTCTTATCAAAATAAATTGACAAAGAGACAACCAATGCTATCACTAAGACAAGTCCTACGATTCTTGGTGCAGCAGGATGATCGACCATGCGTCTTATCAACTTCAGAATAGAAGAATGGAAACAATACATAGGTAATGCAACCTTACCTAAAAACACAAATGCTTTTACCTTAACTTGCGGATATACATTCGACAAAATCAATGCCAAGAAAAGGAAAATCACGTACGTTAAAAAGATTGTACTCACCGTAGGAATACAACAATTATACATCACAACCCCTACTAAAGCCATTGCCACAATCACACACATCATTCTCCATAGGAACTGCTCCTTATGAGAATCCATTTTGGTATTGAACCAGTTCACGAAACTATACAATGAACAACCCATCAAAATCTCAGCAAAGGCTCTATACAAAGCGGTGTAGAGGAATGAATAATCACTCCAGGAGGTTGACATACCTGACAGTCTTGTCAAATAAAGCAAAAGGACAGGAGGCAAGAACCACATGAGGTAATTTTCGAAAAAGTCTGAATATCGTCCAATCAAATAAGTTACAAGTGGAAGTGTAACAAACATAGCAGACAAGAACCAATACGGCGCATTTGAAAAAATCATGAAAGAATCCATGTCTGGCGCTGCCACCATATTCAGCTGTGTGATTTCCCAAAAGATATACTCCACACTGATACGATGATTACATACAATATCAGCTATTATCATCAAGACTGTTCCACCTAAAATATAAGGGAACAACCGAACAAACTTCTTAAATGTATAGTTCATGGCATAGGCCATAGTCATCGGCTGACTGCCTGAGTCCTTCTTTATGTGCTTGATCATAAAATAGCCAGTCAAAATATAAAAGAACTCCACACCGATAGCGCCCAGAGGCATTGGTGTCTCAGTTCCTGTGACTATCGCAATATGATGGATCACAATAACTACAGCAAAAAGAAAACGTAATAATTCAACCGTATGATTCATTCCTCTACATTTAATTTTAAGATTACATTAAAGATCAATCACCAAACTGATCAAACATTCGTGTACTCAGATATTTCTCTGCTCTATCAGGGAAAACGACAACGATATTTCCTTTTTCTATCTTCGCCGCTGTTTTTACTGCAGCAAGCATAGCTGCACCACTACTCATTCCTGCGAATATTCCCTCCTCAGCAATAATTCGGCGAGCCATGTCTATTGCTTCCTCACTCTCCACCATCTGTTGGATATCAATTCGAGATGGGTCATAGATAGCAGGCACGATCGCCTCTTCCATGTTTTTCAATCCTTGAATATAATGGCCCTTTACAGGATGTGCACAAACTACTTTGATGTCTGGTTTATGTTGCTTTAAATACTTAGAGATACCCATAATCGTACCCGATGTACCCAAAGCGCACACTAGATAATCGATTTTTCCTTCCGTTTGATTCCATATCTCTGTAGCAGTAGTTTCATAATGTGCCTGATAATTAGCTGCATTAGAAAACTGATCTGGCATAAAATACTTATCAGGGTTTTCATTTACCATCTTATGAGCCATTCGGATAGCACCATCCGTACCCTCTTCGGCTGGTGTCAAAATCACCTTTCCACCATACGAACGAATGATCTTACGACGTTCAATCGACACAGCTGAACTCATTACGATTTCAACCTTATACCCCTTTACGATGCCGGCAATAGCAAGACCGATACCTGTATTTCCAGAAGTAGGTTCAATAATCACCTTCCCTTTGGTCAATTTACCCTCTTTCTCCGCTTGTTCAACCATCTGAATAGCAATTCTATCTTTGATACTACCCGTAGGATTAAAGCCTTCCACTTTTGCAAAAATATTTACATTTGGATTTGGAGACAATCGATTGATACGAACCAGAGGGGTCTCTCCTATGGCCTCTAATATATTATTACAAATCATCTTCATATTATTTTATAATTCACTTTCTTTTAATCTCTCAGCATTTTCAGCGACAATGAGTTTGTCGATGATCTCCTGAATCTCACCGCCCACAACAGCTTGCAGATTATACAATGTAAGATTGATACGATGATCCGTCACACGTCCCTGCGGATAGTTATATGTACGAATCTTAGCGGATCTATCACCGGTTGAAACCATTGTCTTTCTTCTTGCTGCAATGTCATCCATATACTTTTGATGTTCACGGTCATAGATCATTGTACGCAAACGGGAAAGAGCACGTTCCTTGTTCTTAGGCTGATCTCGTGTCTCTGTACACTCAATCAAGATCTCTTCCGAAACACCTGTATTAGGATTCTTCCAAATATAGCGCAAACGGACACCGGACTCCACCTTGTTAACATTCTGTCCGCCAGCACCTCCAGATCTAAACGTATCCCACTTTATTTCGCCCTCATTGATCTGCACATCAAACTCATCTGCCTCTGGCAATACTGCCACCGTGGCAGCCGATGTATGAACACGTCCCTGCGTCTCTGTCGCTGGCACACGTTGCACACGATGCACACCTGATTCATATTTTAGCGTACCATATACATTATCACCCGAAACGGTGAAGATAATTTCTTTATAACCACCAACTGTACCTTCACTAAAAGATGAAACAGCAACGCTCCACCCTTTGGTTTCACAATACTTGGCATACATCTTAAACAAATCACCTGCAAACAATGCAGCCTCATCACCTCCTGTTCCTCCACGGATCTCCACAATAGCATTTTTAGCATCTTCTGGATCCGATGGTATAAGAAGAATCTTGATGCGTTCTTCCAATTCAGGTAATTTAGGCTCCAACTCATCCAGCTCCATCTTAGCCATCTCACGCATCTCTGCATCAGATTCATTTTCAAGGATTTCTTTCGCTTGAGATATGTTCGAAAGTGTATTCTTATACTCTTTACGAGCATTCATGATCAATTCCAAATCATGATACTCTTTGTTAAGCTTGACATAGCGTTTCATATCTGCAATCACTGCAGGGTCCGTAATAAGAGTAGATATTTCTTGGAATTTATGTTCCAAACCGTCTAATCGTTCCAACAAAGAATTTTCGGCCATAAGACTTACATTTATTATAGTTATTTAAGACAAGCAATTTATCACGAAAAAGGGATGTGTCGCAAAGAGCACATCCCACACGTTTATATCATACCAACCTAATATACAAATTTTCCGAACTCACTCTCTATCACCAATTCGGTTTTGTTCGATTGTTCCACTCTACCAACGATTTGAGCATCGATACCGAATGACTTAGATATACGTATCACCTCCTCGGCTTTCTCCTTCGGAAGATATATCTCAAAACGATGACCCATATTAAACACCTTGTACATTTCCTGCCAATCGGTGCCTGATTGCTCTTGTATTGTTTTAAACAATGGAGGGACAGGGAACATATTATCTTTTGTAATCTTCACATTCTCAACAAAATGCAACACTTTCGTTTGGGCACCGCCGGAACAATGAATCATACCATGTATATACGGGCGAAGACTATCAAGTATCTTCTTAATTACAGGCGCATATGTTCGAGTTGGCGAGAGAACCATTTTACCTGCATTCACTGGACAATTCTCCACTGAATCAGTCAACTTCAAGCCTCCTGAATAAACCAAGCTTTCTGGCACTGCTGCATCATAACTCTCAGGATACTTCTCTGCCAAATATTTTGCAAAAACATCATGTCTTGCAGATGTCAA
The DNA here is from genome assembly GCA_045113275.1 of Paludibacteraceae bacterium. GTDB lineage: Bacteria > Bacteroidota > Bacteroidia > Bacteroidales > Paludibacteraceae > UBA1181. The sequence continues at coordinate 39,888 of JBGUIU010000140.1, read as the reverse complement.
TCCGTTGCTACCCATTCCACCATTATACTCTTTCTCATAAGTAGCCTGACCATACGAAGCCAATCCTATGATCACATCACCTGGTTGAATGTTAGCATTATCAATCACATCAGAACGTTTCATTCTGCATGTCACCGTACTATCTACGATAATTGTTCGAACAAGATCTCCCACATCAGCTGTTTCACCTCCTGTTGCATATACACCGACGCCCATTTCGCGCAGTTCAGCTAACAACTCATCCGTACCGTTGATAATTGCAGAGATCACTTCTCCTGGAACCAACAATTTATTTCTTCCAATTGTGGAGGATACCAAAATATTATCAGTAGCACCTACACAAAGAAGATCATCAATATTCATAATCAAAGCATCCTGTGCAATGCCTTTCCACACTGACAAATCTCCTGTTTCTTTCCAGTATAAATAAGCTAACGAAGATTTTGTTCCAGCTCCATCTGCATGCATAATATTACAATACTCAGGATCACCTCCTAAAATATCTGGAATAATCTTACAAAATGCTTTAGGATAAATTCCTTTATCAATATTCTTTATCGCATTATGCACATCCTCCTTACTGGCGGATACACCACGAAGATTGTAACGTTGATCACTCATTTTTTTATGAATATTATTTCTCTATCTTAGAATTCTACTTTCAAAGCGCAAAATTACAAAAAGTAGTCGCATCAACCTATTTTTTTATAAAGCTATTTTCCACAAGTTACTTTTTTTACGATTTATTTTTATGTCCATAGCCATAACCGTAGCCATAGCCGTAACCATAATTATAACCGTAACCATAGCCATATCCTTTCTTCCCGTACGCAAATTTTGCCTGACTTTCTACACAATTAATAGCCAACGCAACATTCTTCAATCTATTGGTTTCAGCCAATTTATTGATTTCACGGAACCAATTCTTATTCGATGAATTTGCACGGAAGACGAACAATGTTAAATCAGCGACTCTACCCAACACCAATGTGTCCGAAACAATTGCAACAGGGGCTGAATCAATCAATACATAATCATATTTTTCCTTCAACTCAGCAATCAAATCATCCCATCTCGGCAAAGAAAGCAACTCAGTTGAATTAGGTGGAACAGGTCCTGCCGTAATAAAGTCCAAATTATCATACGAGGTAGTCTTTATCAAAGAGTCTATCGTTATTTTCGAGGATGATAAATAATTAGACAATCCATTCTTGCTGTTTTCTCCAAAAAAGTTCGTCAGCTCCGGATTACGTATATCAGCCCCCACTACCACTACTTTTTTACCTAAGGAAGCAAATGATATAGCCATATTGGCAGAAATAAATGTTTTACCCTCATTCGGTACGAAACTAGTGAATAGGATAACCTTATGACTCTCATGCTTCAACATAAACTGAACATTCGTTCGCAGATGTCGAAAGACCTCCACCTTCTGTCCACTTATAATCTCTTGTTTAGAGTCCAATTTAAACATCGGCAAATCGACCAACACTGGAAGATTGGACAACTTCTCCTTCTCAATATCCAAGGAGTTGGATATGGTTAAGTTAAAGTATTTCTTCAGCACAACGATGATTGAGGCACAGAGCAAAGCCAATATGACAGCCACCAATATGACTAAACTCTTTTTAGGGAAGATCGGTAACGGTTCTGCCAAGCATTCTTCTATATATTTTGCCTTGTTTACCGTTGCCGCCATAGCCAGGGCGTTTTCCTCACGTTTTTGCAACAACATCAAGAACAACTGCTGTTGAATCTGTCTTTGTCGCTCAATCTCAACTGACAATCTTTCTTGTGTCGGTATATTATAAATCAAGCCCCTATACTTATTATATTGCTTTTCCAGATTGTTTTGCATGATCTTCAACCCATCTTCATTCTTTTTCACCAACAAACGGATGTTCTCATACATACTTTCTATCTGAGCAGTCTGTTGCATCACCACAGGATTATGATCCGAAGTAGAACGCATCAACCTGTTTCGATCCATAAGCAGTTTATTATACAACTCAATCTGATTAACCAATTCCGCATCCGTCAATCCGAAATTGGCAGGAATCACCATTTCTTTATTTTCTTCTTTGGACAAATAATTCTTCAACGAAGTAACCAGATTCAACTGCGTCTCATTCTCTACACGCTTCTGCTCATACTCAGCACCCTGACTGACATACAATTGAGCATTGGATGGCAAATCCGTCAATCCCTCTTTTTTCTTGTATTTCTCAAGGTCTTTTTCCGTACTTCCCAAATCAGCAGAAAGCATGCTTACTCTCTCATCTATAAACTCAGCAGTTTTTGCAGCCACCTCATTCTTCTCTTCTACGGCAGACTCATTATACTGAGAGATCAACGCATCCAAGAATAAGACACCTCGATCCTCATTTGTAGTATTGAATTTCAAATTAACAACAGATGAGTTTTTACTTGCAGTAGTCACCTTGAGGTCTTTTAAATACTCCCTTGCAAGCGTAATCGGTGGAATAATGGCAATCTCATATTCTCCATATTCCTGTAAATCAGTCATGTTTGAGCAATTCAACTCAAGCAATCCCTTCGGTGTCATAAGTTTAATCGGGAAGTGCGTGAAGGTAGAATCCAACAACACCTCTTTCTTACTGGTTAATGTCACTAAATACTCATCGTCTGATTTAACATCCAACTCAATCACATAACTTGATTTCAATCCATGTATATCAAACAATGAATCCACCACATAGATAGGTGATTTATCAAAAAGATCGACTGAACTAAAATGTTTCTTTCCAATATAGTTTTTATACAATTGGTATGTACAGATCACATCCTTTATAAGGGTCTTCGAACGTAACACCTCCACCTCATTGTCGGTGTTGGAATTGTTCATAGCATTTATTCCATCGAAGACAGAAAGTTCCGTTAAAAAGTCACCACCCCTCTTCTCATCCCGCACCATGATGGTTGCAGAAACCTGATACACAGGCATTGTTCTATACAAATAAATGATGGCAAGTAACAAGAAAATGCCCAAGGACAACGCAAAGGTTCTCCAATGAGCAACAAAGTAAAAAAGATAATCCTTTACATCAATTTCATCCTCAGCTCCATATGGTTTATTGTTATCTATACCTTGTTCCATACGATACTATCTTACTTGTTTATTTTTCCTTACTATCTTTCGAATTTCTCAAAGTGACCACCAAACTTGTAACAGAGACCAAAACAGTCACCGCCGAAAGGATTTGTCCCGTCAGAGCACTATAGCGACTATTCCTCATTTTGGTTCTATTCGGCTCAACATACAAGACATCATTCTGTTGCAAATAGAAATAAGGTGAATTGATCAGATTCTTATCCGTCAGATCCACCACCACAACATCTCTTTTCCCATCAGATGATTCTCGCATCAGCTTCACATTGTTTCTTTTTCCATATATCGTCAAATCACCTGCCAAGGCCAATGCCTCCAAGATGTTCACTTTTTCGTTCGTAATCGTATATGTATTAGGACGATTCACCTCACCGATCACAGAGATTTTATAATTGACCATTCGGACATTCACCACAGGTTCTTCCTTCAGGTAAGGTTTTAGCTTCTCTTTGATAGAACTCTCCACCTCATTCTTGGTCATGTCAGATACTTTAACCTTCCCTAATATTGGGAAATCAATATATCCTTCATTGTCCACAAGGTATTTCTGAATAGCACTCTCACTGCTATTGCTATTAGTTGAAATTGGAGCGCCTGTAGGGAACATCAGATTGAAAGGCAAAGAAGCCTCTTTATCAAACGTATTAACGGTGATTGTCAACAAATCTTTCGGTTTGATCCGTGCATCATACAATGCATAGGAATCTGCGCTCGTCGAATCGACTCCTTTATCTTGAAGATAAGCTATTTTATTCTGCATGGAACAGGAGCTGAAAAACAGCATCCATAAGAAAGCACTTCCACACAAAACTCTCAACACAATATAAAAAACACCTTTTTTACATTCTTCCATCAAATTCGTATTTTAATTACTGATGTTCATATCGAAGCAAGTCTGTCACCATCTTGACTGGGGTAAATGTTTCGATAGGCACCTCAACAAAGATTGTATTCCAATCAGACATTGCTCCATTCCATAAGCCTGGTCTCTCCAAGGCTTTCAACTCTTTGCCGTTTTTGGATTTCCTTGAAATGAAACCAGTATTTTCGTCCACAAAGTTAAGCAAATTATATTTATCACCTTTATAATTTTTCACACCACAGACCAAATCAACAGGATTGAAGTGTGTAGCACTCTTCATGATCTCCACTTGATGCTCATCCGACATGTCAAACTGAGAACTTTCCAAAATCTGAGCTGAGACCGTTCCATTCGGATTCTGGCACCAATAAGGACCGCCACCCGGCTCGCCATCATTCTTCACCATTCCACACACACGCAAAGGTCTATTGTATATCATCTTCAAATAAGTAATCTGATCTTCTACCGTATCCATCGGATTATACTTATTCAGCACACCCAATGTATTTTCCGCAAAGGTTATCATCTTTCTTATCTGATCCTCCGAGATCCTTGATGAGCCATTTAATATAGACTGATACTCAAATATCTTCTTTTGGATCTTCACCAACACACCCGCCAAAATCATTTTATATTCAACGGTAGGTTGCTTATACGCATCCAAGGTTACATTATCAATGTTCTTTATAAAGATGACATCCGCATCAATTGAATTAAGATTTTCAATCAATGAACCATGTCCACCCGGACGGAATAATATCTTTCCATTGTCTCTGAAGGGCTGATTATTCATATCCACCGCAACTGTATCTGTAGAAGGTTTCTGGACAGAAAAAGTCACATTATAATCAGCTCCACATCGATAGGAAATATCATCGATTTTTGATTGCAGTAATCGTTCAAAATAGGTCTTATGCTCTTCCGATACCGTAAAGTGCAAATTCACCTTCCCCTTACAATTCTTTGCATACAATGCACCTTCAATCAAGTGCTCTTCAAATGGGGTACGTGACGGACCATCATATTTATGAAACAATAAAAGTCCTTTCGGCAGACTACCATAATTTAAGCCCTTTGCTCCCAATAGATTTTCCACTATTGAAATATATTTTTTATCAGAAAGCAAATGGGGTATATCATATCCTTCGTTGCGTTTACAATAGAAATTCAGATCTTCATAGAATGCAAAATAGGCTATATGCTCAAAAAACTCTATGTCGGACTGCTTTTTCAATTCATTCTTTCCTTCTGCTAAAAACTCAAACAAGCTTTTAAACATACGGCTTGCCGCTCCTGAGGCAGGGACGAACTTCACAACCGAATGATCATTCTTTAGATACTCCTGCCATTCCGTCAAATAATCATTTTTTGACTTATCATCAATACATTTAATTCCTTCCGGAACTACGGCTGATTTCTCCACTTTCATATAAGGGAAACCTGTTTGAAATTGCTTTAATTGGTTTTCTAGTTCTTCTTCCGTAATCCCTTTCTGTTCCAAAATCTTTTTATCTTCATCCGTTAGCATAGCATCAAGTATTAAGTTCGACAATATAACCCACTACAAATCAATCACAAAATCACATGATAAAACACATATAAGAATTTACACTCCATTTTAATCTGTTTGACTTTCTCCAAAGTTAATAAAAAAAATTAACGATTTAAAACTTTTTTACTTATTTTTTTTCTTTCACATTTTTCTTTTATTTTTCACGTCCGACACATCTCAAAAAAAGTATTCTAGACAGTCATATAAAATAAAAGATTTACCTTTGCATAAGATAGATGTTTATTACAATGGATTCCAAGAAACGATACAACGACTACGCCTCCTATTTAAAAAAGCATTTTCAAAATAAAATGCAGAAAATCACCATACATGCAGGATTCTCATGTCCAAACAGAGACGGAAAAATCAGTTTTGGTGGCTGCACCTATTGTAATAACCAAACATTCAACCCTGAATATTGCCAACCAGACAAAAGTATCACGCAACAAATCAACGAAGGGATTCAATTTTTCCAAAAGAAATATCCCGATCAACGCTATCTTGCCTATTTTCAAGCATACACAAACACCTATGCGCCCCTCCCTATTTTAATACAAAAATACGAAGAGGCTCTTACCCACCCGCTTGTGGACGGAATCATCATCGGCACGCGTCCTGACTGCATAGATCCTTCTCTGCTTCAATACTTGCAACAGATTGCTAAGCACCACTATGTCATGATCGAGTATGGAGTAGAATCCACACACAACGAGACATTAAAACAAATCAACCGAGGTCACACTTACGAAGTTGCGGAGGAAGCGATACGTCTAACCGCAAAGTATGGTATCGAGACTTGCGCTCATCTCATATTAGGACTGCCCAATGAATCGGAAGAAATCATGCTGTCTCATGCTCAGAAGATTTCCCAACTGCCACTCAATTGTATCAAATTACACCAATTACAATTAATCAAAGGCACGAAAATGGCAGAACAATACACAACGCACCCTGAATGGTTTCACCTATTCACCGCCGACGAATACATTGAACTCCTCATACAATTCATACGGCAACTCAATCCGTCATTTGTCATAGAAAGGTTCGTCTCCCAATCTCCGCCTGCGTTACTTTTGACGAATGGCTGGGGATTAAAAAACTATGAATTTACAGCCAAATTAGAGAAAAGAATGAATCAATTAAATGTTCAGCAAGGGGATTGCTTGTTAGATCAACGAAATTGACTTAAAAAGGTTTCAAAACCTTTGATTAAATTCATTATTTGAAGTATATTTGCAAAAAATAGTAAATTTTATGCCACAGACATCGAATCGTGGGCTTGTAATGCCACAATCTCCTATTAGGAAGTTAGTTCCTCTTGCTGACAAAGCAAAGGAACGTGGAATTAAAGTATATCACTTAAATATTGGTCAGCCAGACCTGAAGACACCTAAGATTGCTTTAGATGCGTTGAAAAAGATTGACAGAGAGATTCTAGAATATAGTCCGAGCGACGGCATCAAAAGTTTAAAAATAAAACTTGCAGAGTATTATCATAAATTTAATATCGAGGTTACGGCAGATGATATCATCATCACATGTGGAGGATCTGAAGCTGTGAACTTCGCATTTATGGCGTGTTTGGATCCGGGTGATGAGATCATTGTACCAGAACCTGCGTATGCTAACTACACCGCATTTGCCATAGCTGCCGGTGCCACAATCAAGCCGATCTTATCTTCTATCGAAGAAGGATTTGCGCTTCCTCACATTGAAAAATTTGAGGAGATGATCACACCTCGCACAAAAGGTATATTAATCTGTAATCCAAACAACCCAACAGGCTATTTATACAATCAAAAAGAGATGAACAAGATTCGTGATCTTGTGAAGAAATATGACCTCTTCCTATTCTCTGACGAAGTATATAGAGAGTTCTGTTACACAGGTGCTCCTTATATATCAGCCTTCCATTTAAAAGGCATCGAAGAGAATGTGATCTTGTTTGATTCTGTATCTAAACGATATAGCGAATGTGGTATTCGCGTTGGTGCATTGGTTTCTAAAAACGCAGAAGTTAGAAAAAATGTCATGAAATTCTGCCAAGCAAGACTTAGTCCTCCATTAATTGGACAAATCATTGCTGAAGCCTCCATGGACACCCCTGAAGAATACATGTTGGAGATGTACAATGAATATGTAGAACGCCGTAAATATCTCATCGATGGTTTAAATCGTATTCCTGGCGTTTACTCCCCTATTCCAATGGGCGCATTCTATACTGTAGCTCGTCTTCCTATTGATGACTCAGATAAGTTCTGCGCATGGCTACTTAACGATTTCAGTTATGAAGGTCAAACAGTAATGATGGCGCCAGCATCTGGATTTTACACGGGTCACGACGTAGGAAAAGATGAGGTTCGTGTTGCTTACGTACTTGAAAAAGAAGAATTAGCGAAAGCTTTATTTGTCTTGAAAAAAGCGCTTGAAGTATATCCTGGACGTACTCTATAAAAAGTACGTCCTTTTTCCTATCTATGAAATTCAGTTGTAATGAACTACGAACTATTTATTGCAAAAAAAATATTTTTCAGCAAAAACGGACAAGAACAAATTTCTCGTCCCATAGTTCGTCTCGCCACAGCGGGCATCGCAATCAGTTTAGCAGTCATGCTGATTGCTGTAGGTGTCGTCATTGGTTTTAAAAAAGAAGTTAGAGAGAAACTGATTGGATTCGGTTCTCACATCCAAGTTTCGGCCTCCTTCAATAATCAAACCTACGAAACAAAACCGATTCAGTTCGATTCTACCCTATTGCAACAAATCCGCTTGTCCCCTTACGTCAAACATGCGCAATGCTTTGCGACCCAACCCGGCATCATAAAAGTAAGCGACGATTTTCAAGGCATCGTTTTAAAGGGGATTGACAAAGACTTCGATTGGACCTTCTTTCAAAACAACCTGATTGAAGGCAAAACATTTTCCATATCAGACACGGCAACCTCCAACGAAACCTTGTTATCCAAAAAATTAGCGGACATGCTACATTTGTCTGTGAACGACAAGTTTTTCGCCTACTTCATCATCAACGGGAAAGTACGCGTCCGTCCATTGACCGTCTCTGGTATCTATTCAACTGGGTTCTCTGACTATGATAAGATATTTATCATAGGAGATATTAAACACATACGAAAGCTCAACCAATGGGAAGAGAAGCAATGCAGCGGATTAGAAATTGAAGTGAACGACTTCGATCAGTTGGACGAAGCCATCGACAACATATATCCTATCATTGGGAATATGTATGATCAAGAGGGAAACTATTACATGCTGAAGACCATACAAGAGATTAACCCTCAAATCTTCAGCTGGTTGAATCTTCTAGACATGAATGCCATCGTAATCTTACTACTTATGATGCTCGTTGCAGGATTCACCATGGTCTCCGGACTTCTCATTTTAATCTTAGACAGAACCAATATGATTGGTATCTTAAAAGCATTAGGTGCCTCTAATAACAGTTTGCAGAAATTGTTCCACTACGTTTCCCTTTTCATCGTAGGAAGAGGAATGATCATCGGAAATCTTTTAGGCCTTATACTAATTTTCCTACAGAAAAATTATAAGATCATCCCATTAGATCCCGATATCTATTACACTGACGCTGTGCCAATTGAATTATCTTGGATAAACATCCTATTAATCAACATAGGAGTTTTGATTATCTCCTCGTTGATTTTACGACTATCCACGTTCATCATAAGTAAAATATCACCCATTAAATCTATTCAATTCGAATAAGATAATTTTATATCAAAATGCAATTTCAATTACAATACACCGATCCTAAAAGCAATGCCAGGGCAGGTTTAATCACAACCGACCATGGCACGATAGAAACACCTATATTCATGCCCGTAGGAACTGCAGGTACTGTGAAAGCTGTTCATCAGAGAGAAATCAATGATGATATCAAGGCACAGATTATCTTAGGAAACACCTATCATCTATATCTACGTCCGGGCTTAGACATACTTGAAAAAGCTGGCGGATTACATAAATTCAATGGGTGGAACAAACCTATTCTTACCGACAGTGGCGGATTTCAAGTGTTTTCACTATCAGAGAACAGAAAACTCACCGAAGAAGGCTGCATATTCAGATCTCATATTGATGGTTCAAAACACATGTTCACCCCAGAAAACATCGTAGATATACAACGGACCATCGGAGCAGATATAATCATGGCGCTTGATGAATGTACGCCTGGAACCGCAGACTATAACTATGCCAAGCGTTCCTTGGAAAGAACCATGCGCTGGCTAGATCGCGGACTAAAACATTTCGATGAGACGGAAGCAAAATATGGATACAGTCAGACATTCTTCCCCATTGTTCAAGGCTGCACATACAAGGACTTACGCATGAAAGCAGCGGAAGACATTGCAAAGAAAGGAAGAGAAGGTAACGCTATCGGTGGACTGGCTGTTGGAGAACCTGCAGAAGTAATGTACGAAATGATTGAGGTAGTAAATGAAATACTACCGAAAGACAAGCCTCGTTACCTAATGGGGGTGGGTACACCTATCAACATCTTAGAGGGTATTGAACGTGGCATCGACATGTTTGATTGCGTCATGCCTACACGAAACGGCAGAAACGGATTACTCTTCACCCAAAACGGAACTATGAATATGAGGAATAAAAAATGGGCGGATGATTTTTCTCCGTTAGATCCTGACGGAACATCATACGTTGACTCATTTTACACAAAAGCGTATGTGAGACATCTGTTCGTCGCAAACGAAATATTAGCCTTACAAATTGCCTCAATTCATAATCTTGCATTTTATCTCTGGCTAGTAAAAGAAGCCCGCAGACATATCATCGAAGGCACTTTTTCTTCTTGGAAAGATGCGATGGTGAAGAAATTGAATGTTCGATTATAAAAATTTATGTAATATTGCATATCCTTATATTTCAGAAATATGCTAAAAAGAATAGATAAATATATTATAAGGAAATTTCTAGGTACATTTTTCCTTGCCATCATCCTAATCATCAGCATCGCTGTTGTATTTGACATCACAGAGAAGATAGATGACTTCATGGAAAATCAAGCTCCCTTGAAAGCTATCATCTTTGATTATTATCTAAACTTCATTCCTTACTACGCTAATCTATTCAGTCCGCTTTTCACATTTATTGCGGTCATCTTCTTTACATCCAAACTGGCGGACAACTCCGAGATCATCGCCATGTTTGCTTCTGGTATAAGTTTCCACAGACTGGTGAAACCCTATTTGATCTCTGCCAGCATAATCGCTGTCATGTCATTTATCCTAGGTAGTATCATCATTCCACCTGCCAACAAAGAACGATTAGCTTTCCAAGAGGTCTATGTGAAGAAAAGACAGAAAGACCAAGCCATCAAGATTCAGTTATGGATTGAGAGCGATCAGGTGCTGTTTATTGATTATTACGACAAGAGCATACAAGTAGGACACCGAGCATCTGTCGATTTTTTTGACGGTAAGAGTTTGAAAAAAAGGATTACTGCACATGATATTGAATGGACAGGCGATGATCAATGGAAATTATCCAACTATGTGATAAGAGAATTTGATGGACTATATGAGAAGATTGAGAAAGGCAATGAAATGATGATAACAATGAATGTCATCCCAGACGATTTTTATATCTTCTCAGGTATGCAAGAACAGATGTCCACCTCCGAACTTTCTCAGTACATAGAACGTCAGAGGATACGAGGAGTAGGCAACATAAAAGATTTTGAAATTGAATATGCCAAGCGGTTTTCATTCCCCTTTGCAGCCTTTATTCTAACAATTATTGGAGTCTCACTCTCCTCTAAAAAGATCAAAGGAGGCATGGGTATCAATCTAGGTCTCGGCTTGCTTCTGAGCTGTATATACATATTATTCTACTCTGTTTCATCAACCTTTGCCATAAACGGATCCCTTTCTCCGACTCTCGCTGTTTGGCTTCCGAATATCACCTTTGGTATAATCGCAGTAATCTTATATCGAAAAGCTGCCTTTACCAATAAACCACAAAAAATGAAGTGGTTATACTCTTTTATAAAAAGCAAAAACAAAAAAGAACTTTATCCAACATTGAAATAAAATAGAGAGAGGTGCACATACCATGTTGCACCCCTCTCCATTACTATACCATCAAAAAGTCTTACGATCACCTAGACATTTCGAAATCATAAAATACGAAACGCTAAAATATCAATCGATAGATTGAGAGAAGAATTATTGACAAATGAAACCTCTAATAGTATCATTTTCTGCACGAGTGCTCAAACTAGAACACTCATCAACTGTCATATCCTCATAATCAGCTGTATAACTAGGCACTTCTACACCCTTCTCATCTAAATATGTACAATGACAGTCTTTCTTCGTACATGATACTCCGCCTATTACAAGGACCAAAGCACCCAATGCAAAAAAAATATTCTTCATTTTAACTTCAATAAAATTATCGCCTACTCTTTCAGTGGTTTTCAGCACCCCCACATATTTTATCTTAGCAAAGACAAATATAATGATTATCGAATCTTTGCACCTAATTTTTCTTCAAAATTCTTTATCAACTTATTCATGATAGCATCGATCTGCGTATCAGTCAAAGTCTTAGACATATCTTGTAGAATAAAACTTACAGCATATGATTTCTTATCTGATGGTAGATTCTTACCTTCATACACATCAAATAAATAGACATCCTTCAAAAGTTTCTTCTCCGTCTCATTAGCGATCTTAACGATATCTGCAAACTTAGTGTTCTTATCAATTAACAATGCTAAATCACGCTTCACTTCTGGGAATTTAGAAATCTCCGTATAAGAAACCTTATGTTTCTTCAATTCAGACAAGATATTATTCCACTCTAAATCAGCGAAGAACACTTCCGTATCAATATCTAACTTAGATGTAAGCTTCTTAGACACAACACCCAATGTAGCCAATAACTTACCTGCAGACGTCAACATGGTCACACCTTCAGAGATTAAATCATCCGCATATTCACCAATCACCAACTGTTTCTTCTGAATGCCTAAACGAGCAAAGATATTATCAACATAAGCTGACAATTGATAGAATGTTGATTTTTCCTGTTTTAAAACCCAACTAGTTGATGTCTTATTACCAGCAAGCCATATACCTAAATGGAAATCCTCAGAATAAGGTTTCAATGGCTGTTCTTGTGTAGATTCCTTCGATGGATCTTTATGATAGCAATTACCAAACTCATAAAATTTAACATCTCCGTTTTTCCTATTTATATTATATGCTACACTTTCCAAACCACCGAACAACAATGTCTGACGCATACAACCCAAATCAGCACTCAATGGATTCATCACATTGATGGTTGTATCAGCACTATATTTCTGACACTCCGCATAGTACGAAATCTTTGTCAACGAGTTATTCATGATTTCATGGAATCCACAACCTGTCAATTGTTCAGAAATCATATTCTGTAACTTCAACGAATTAGGTGTTGAAGAGTATGTGATTGACGAATGGATCGTTGTACCACATTCTACATTATCATATCCATAGATACGAAGAATATCTTCAATCACATCCACATCACGTTGAACATCCACACGGTATGTAGGAACTTCCAACTGCAATGAAGATTCATTTTCCTCCTTGATCTTTATCTCTAATCCATTTAAGATAGTCTTTATCTGATCTTTTGTTATTTCCTTACCGATCAACGTATTGACCTTTTGGTATGACAAATTAACTGGGAAATCAGCAACTTTTTCTGGATAATTATCAAATACTTCTGATGAAATCGTACCACCTGCTACTTCTTGAATTAGCAATGCAGTCTGTTTCAATATAGTTAATGTCTTGTTTGGATCACAACCACGCTCATAACGGAACGAAGCATCCGTATTAAGACCATGGCGACGAGCTGTTTTACGGATCGAAACAGGATTAAAATAAGCACTTTCAATAAATATATTCTTTGTGGTTTCTGTCACACCTGAATGTAATCCACCGAAGACACCAGCCAAACATGCACCACCTTTCTCATCACAGATCATCAAATCATCAGCACTCAACGTACGTTCTACACCATCCAATGTGACGAACTTAGTCCCTTCCGTTAAGTTTTTCACGATGATATGCTTGCCTTCCATCTTATCCACATCAAATGCGTGCAAAGGCTGACCCATGGAATGAAGCATAAAATTCGTAACATCCACCACATTATTAATTGGACGTAAACCAATGGTTCTTAACAATTTTTGCATCCATTCAGGTGACTCTTTCACTGTGACACCAGCAACCACTACACCAGAATAACGAGGACAAGCCTTCTCATTCTCTATTGTAACCTTTACAGGATAATTAGTATTATCAACCTTAAAAGCTGTGACATCAGGTTCCTTTAAACTATATTTTCCAGGAACATGGAATGATAAATAAGCAGCCAAATCACGAGCCACACCATAATGAGAAGCAGCATCAATACGATTAGGCGTAATATCTACCTCAATCACATAATCTTTTTCAATCTTATAATAATCCTTCGCCAACGTGCCGACAGTACAACTAGATGGCAACTCAATAATTCCCTCGTGACTTGTACCAATTCCAATCTCATCTTCCGCACATAACATACCGAAAGATTCAACACCACGTAGCTTAGAACGTTTTATCGTAAATGTTTGATCTCCTTCATACAACTTAGTTCCAATAGTTGCTACTATTGTCTTCAACCCTTTTCTACAATTTGCAGCTCCACAAACGATTTGAAGCGGCTCACCAGAACCAACGTTCACCTTTGTCACATGTAAATGATCTGAATCCGGATGGTTTTCACACTCAATCACTTCTCCTACCACCAAACCTTCCAAACCTCCTTTTATGGATTCAACTTCTTCTAAACCACCTACTTCTAGACCTATGGAAGTTAAAATCTTTGACACCTCTTCTGGTGCGATATCAAGGTTGATATACCTTTTTAACCAATTGTATGAAATATTCATTGTTAATTATATTTGTTTCTTTTTTAGACAGACTAAAAGAAAAAGTCATTTTTCAAAACGCAAAATTAAAAAAAATATACCATGAAACGAAAAAAAATATCATAACTTTGTTTTATAATATCATTCACAAAAAACGAATTTCAATTCGCATATAGTACCCGTTAAGGACAACTTACGCGTAAAGAAAAAAGTGACAAAAACATGGATAATTCAAAAAAAGATTCAACCAAAAATAGTAAAGAGACCATTCAACAAATCCTCTCCGATGAAATCGAACGAAGAGGACTACGAAAAACACCCGAAAGATTTACCATCTTAGAGGAAATCTATCAAACAGAGGGTCACTTCACCGTTGATTCGCTATACAATCAATTGAACGAAAAGAATTATCATCTTAGTCGTGCAACAATCTACAACACAGTTGAATTCCTATACGAGTGTCATCTGGTACTCAAACATTACTTTCATAAAGAAGCAGAATACGAAAAATGTTTCAATTGCAAGGTGCATCATCATCTCGTTTGCACAAAATGTGGGACCGTGAAGGAATTTACCGATTCCAATATTCGTCGCGACGTACAAACACGTCACTACAAAAAATTCAACATGACACATTTTTCACTTGTCGTCTATGGACTTTGCGAGAAATGTCAAAACAGCCATCAAGTTTAAATCATCGAACAGGCTCATTCTCAAACTGTTTCATCACGCTCCCCTCTTCCTAAAAATCTCCCCTTCTTTTTACACTTTCAAACAACAAATCAAACACGTTCGTTAACATTTAAAGAGAAAAACAAATAAAAGAAAAACAAGTCAAAAAGGGATTTTTATGTTACAAAACATAATTAAAGAAAAACGTAAAGTATTGAAAGAAAAAAAGAAGTCAGAAAACGCAAAAAAAAGTTAAACAAAAGTTTTGTATGTCTAAAAAAAAAGTAAATTTGCAATGGCTTGTGTAAAAAAATGCCATTTTACTTATAGTGATAAGAAAAAGAAATTATAAAATATTAATACCATAAAACAACAGCTAACATGGCAAAAGTAATTGGTGAAGTCATACAGGTAATTGGACCTGTTGTTGACGTAAGTTTCCCTGACATTCAAGAATCGCTGCCGCAGATTCATGATGCGCTTGAGATTGAGCGACCAGGGCAGAGTAAACTAATCATCGAATGTCAGCAGCACATCGGAGAGAACTCAATTCGTACGATTGCGATGGACTCAACAGATGGTTTAAGAAGAGGAATGAAAGTGGAAGCCTTAGGGCGAGCAATTGCAGTTCCTAAAGGAGATCAAATCAAAGGAAGAATGTTGAATGTCGTAGGGGAACCTATTGATGGTATGAAGACATTCGATCGTTCTGATGTTTCTCCAATCCACCGTCAAGCTCCTAAATTCGAGGAGTTGGCGACCTCAAAAGAAATCTTATTCACAGGTATCAAAGTCATCGACCTTCTTGTACCTTATTTAAAAGGAGGTAAAATTGGTCTATTCGGTGGAGCCGGTGTAGGTAAAACCGTGTTGATCATGGAATTAATCAACAACATTGCTAAGGGATACAATGGTTATTCTGTATTTGCAGGTGTCGGAGAGCGTACTCGTGAAGGTAATGACCTATTACGTGAGATGATTGAATCCAACATCGTACGTTACGGAGATGCATTCAAAGAGGCAATGGAAAAAGGTGATTGGGATTTAAGTAAGATCGATTACACTGAATTGGCTAAATCACAGGCTACCTTGGTGTATGGACAGATGAATGAGCCACCGGGAGCACGTTCTTCCGTTGCATTGTCTGGACTAACCGTAGCAGAGACTTTCCGTGATTCAGGACAAGGAGGAAAGGATATCTTGTTCTTCGTAGATAATATCTTCCGTTTCACACAAGCAGGTTCTGAGGTATCAGCGTTGTTAGGACGTATGCCATCAGCCGTAGGATACCAACCAACCTTGGCTACTGAGATGGGTCAGATGCAAGAGCGTATCACGTCAACTAAGCATGGTTCCATTACAGCCGTAGAGGCAGTCTATGTGCCAGCAGATGACTTGACCGACCCTGCACCAGCAACGACTTTCTCACACTTGGATGCAACAACCGTATTGAGCCGTAAGATTGCTGAGTTAGGTATCTACCCAGCTGTGGATCCATTGGATTCAACTTCTCGTATCTTGGATCCTAATATTATCGGAAACGCACATTATGATTGCGCACAAAACGTTAAACAAATCCTTCAAAAATACAAAGAGTTGCAAGATATCATTGCAATCTTAGGTATGGAAGAGTTGTCAGAAGCTGACAAACTAATCGTAGCACGTGCACGTCGTATCCAACGTTTCTTGTCTCAACCATTCCACGTAGCATCACAGTTTACTGGTTTGCCAGGAGTCATGGTGCCAATCGAAGAGACAATCAAAGGTTTCAATATGATCATCAACGGTGAAGTAGATGATCTTCCAGAACAGGCATTCTTGAATGTTGGAACCATTGACGATGCGATTGAAAAAGGTAAGAAGTTGCTTTCTCAAGCAGCTAAATAACAGACTAAAAAATCGGCAGTATGAAATTAGAAATCATATCACCAGACAAATTAGTCTTTTCTGGAGAAGTAGACATGGTGAACTTGCCAGGAAGTGCTGGCAAATTCACAGTTCTACCGCGACACACTGCACTAATTTCGTCTTTGAAGGCAGGTGAGATTACTTTCCAATCAGGAGAGGAAAAAACTGTTCTAAAAGTGGATGGCGGTTTTGCCGAGGTAAAAAACGATACAATATCGGTCTGTGTGGAAAACGTACTTAACTAAAAATGAAACGTTCTTTATTAGTAGCCATACTGATTCTAGTGGGGATAATGACAATCCTAAGTCTTTGTGTCATAGTTGTCATTCATAAGAATTTCCCAGAGTATAATCAAATAGTACCGGCCATTACGTACGTTTCACTATTTTTCACTTTGTTCGGTTCCGTAACACTTTCCACTCTGGACAAAAAGAAGGGAGATGCAAAAGGATACTCTCAAACATTTTTAGGACTTAAAGTCATAAAATTGTTCGCTGCAGTAGCTGGTTTTATTTTCTATGTTTTTTTCAACAAAGAAATGCTATTCCCTTTTACGATTGTATTTGTCATATTTTATGTGATCTATACAGTATATGAGGCTATTATCCTCACAAAACTTAAATAAGAATTACCAAAAATGAGTCAGTCCATAAATAACACATTCAGCAAAACTGGAAAGCTAATATTCGGTATTCTCCTTGTTGTGCTATGTTTCTTGGGCATAATTGCCTTCACATCAAACAGCGAGGAAACGAAGAGTGAGCTTAACGTCAAAGAGATGATATTCAGTCATATCGGAGACGATTACAACTGGCATATCACAACTTTTGGGAAGAATCATGTCTCTATTCCATTGCCATGCATCGTCATTGGTCAAAACGGATTGGATATCTTCTGCTCATCAAAGTTAGGTCACAAAGGTCACTATA
This sequence comes from Paludibacteraceae bacterium, assembly GCA_045113275.1. Taxonomy (GTDB): domain Bacteria; phylum Bacteroidota; class Bacteroidia; order Bacteroidales; family Paludibacteraceae; genus UBA1181. Next base: position 21,870 of record JBGUIU010000140.1, on the reverse strand, counting down.
CCGAATACAATGGTTATAAGATTGCTGAAGAAGGAAGCAATGCAGGAAAAATCGTTGAAGTTTCTACAGGAGAACGTCCTATAGATATTTCCATCACGAAGAATGTTGTTTCCTTGTTGATTAGTTGCGCTCTCCTTTTGATTATATTCCTATCAATTGCTAAAAAGTATAAGAAGAATGGATTCTGTAAGCCAACAGGATTACAAGCCATATTAGAACCGCTTATTGTCTCCCTACACGATGACATCATCAAACCAAGTATAGGAAAGAACTATAAAAAGTTCACATGGTATTTGTTGACTGTTTTCTTCTTTATCTTCATAAACAATTTATTAGGTATCATACCTATCTTCCCAGGAGGAGCCAACCTTACAGGTAATATTGCTATAACATTTGTATTAGCAGCACTCACATTCCTTTTGACAAACTTATTTGGTACAAAAGGATATTGGAAAGAGATCTTCAATCCAGATGTTCCTATAGGTTTGAAATGTCCATTGCCTATCATGCAATTTATTGAATTCCTAGGAATCTTCACAAAACCAATCGCACTATGTATACGTCTCTTTGCAAACATGTTTGCTGGTCACGTAATGGTGCTTGTATTGATTGGGTTGATATTCGTCTTTTCACAATTAAACATCATCGCAGGTTTAGGTTTTTCTTTCGTATCTGTGCTATTAGTAGTGTTCATGTCACTTTTGGAATGTTTGGTATGTTTCATCCAAGCATACGTGTTCATGACGCTGTCTGCCCTATTCATTGGTATGGCACAAGTAGAAGAACATGAGTAACCTCAAAAAAAAAAGAATAAACAAATTATTAAATAACAATTAAAATTTTTAAGATTATGTTGAGTATTTTATTACAAGCAGTAGCAGCTGAAGCAGCAACTGCAAAATTAGGAGCAGCAATCGGAGCAGGTATCGCAGCAATCGGAGCAGGTATTGGTATTGGTAAGATCGGTGGATCTGCAATGGAGGCCATCGGACGTCAACCAGAAGCTTCTAGCGACATTCGAAGCAACATGATTGTGGCAGCAGCATTGGTTGAAGGTGTTGCCTTCTTGGCTATTATCGTTGCTATCTTAGCATTGGTTATGTAATTAACACTTAAAATTAAAAATTATGTCATTACTGACACCAGATCCCGGTCTATTATTCTGGATGCTTTTATGCTTCCTCATTGTGGCCTTCATTCTTGGAAAGTGGGGATGGCCCGCTATCGTCGGAATGATAGAGGATAGAGGCAACTACATTGAAGAGTCACTCAAAAAAGCAGACGAGGCGAATGCTGCATTAGCTGGTATTAAAGCAGAAAATGAAAGACTCGCAGCTGAAGCAAAAAATGAGCGTCTTGAGATGTTGAAAGAAGCAACCAAATTAAAAGAAAAGATGATTGAGGATGCGAAGACACAGGCAACTGTTGAAGCAAACAAGATCATTGAGAATGCAAAAGAAAGCATCCAATTAGAAAAAGATAATGCTGTAAAGGAAATTCGTTCTCAAGTAGCAGAAATCTCTGTAAATATTGCAGAAAGAATCATCAGAGGTGAGCTAAAGAGTAACGAAAGCCAGATCGACATGATCAATAAACTGTTGGATGAAGTTAATATCGCTAAATCGTAACAGCTGATGAATACAGGTAAAATTTCAGCAAGATATGCAAAGGCACTTTTCATGTTTGCAGAAGAAAGCAATCATGAAGAGTTGGTTTACAACGACATAAAAACACTGTCACAGAGTTTTTGTGAAGTGCCTAAACTTCGTGAATCGTTGAGCAATCCAACGATTTCGAAACAGAATAAAAAAGAACTGCTTATCACTGCTGCTGGTACCCAAGTATGTGCCGAATTCAACCGTTTCGTTGATTTGGTCATCGAGCATAAACGAGAGGAATACTTCCAAAGCATCTGTCTTGTATATCAAGATATGTATCGTCAAAAGAAAAACATCATTACCAGTACACTGGTTACCGCTGCTCCCATCACGGATGCCGAAGAGGATCGAATGAGAAAAGCCGTACAATCAGTGACCGACGGAACCGTTGAATTTAAGAAAGAAGTGGATCCCGATTTAATTGGAGGTTTTATTTTGAATGTTGAAACATATCAGTTGGATGCGAGCATTAAGAGTCAATTGAGAACAATCAAAGACTCATTATTAAATCGCAATGCAGCAGATGCCTAACAATTATCAGTATTCGTAAAATTAAAAGATTTATTACTATGGCTATAAAAGCAAGTGAAGTATCCGACGTGCTAAAAATGCAACTTCAAAACTTAGACACAAAAGTTAAGTTTGAGGAAGTTGGTACCGTATTGCAAGTCAGCGATGGTGTGGTTCGTGTTTACGGACTACAAAATGCTGAAGCAGGAGAACTATTAGAGTTCGAAAACGGTATGAACGCCGTTGTCATGAACTTGGAAGAGGATAACGTAGGTGCTGTGTTGTTAGGTCCAACAGACCAAGTCAAAGAAGGTGACACAGTTAAACGTACTAAACGAATCGCTTCTATCATGACTGGTGAAGGCATGGTCGGAAGAGTTGTAAACTCCATCGGTAATCCTATCGATGGTTTAGGTCCTATTAAAGGTGAATTGATTGAAATGCCTTTGGAACGTAAAGCTCCTGGCGTTATCTATCGTGAACCTGTAAAACAACCATTACAGACAGGTTTAAAGGCAATCGACGCCATGATTCCTATCGGACGTGGACAACGTGAGCTGATCATCGGTGACCGTCAAACAGGAAAAACAGCGATTGCTATTGATACTATCATCAATCAAAAAGAAGCTTATTTATCTGGAAACCCAGTATATTGTATCTACGTTGCAGTAGGTCAGAAAGGTTCAACTGTAGCAAATATTGTCAATACACTAAAGGAATATGGTGCAATGGATTATACGATTATCGTATCAGCTACTGCATCTGATCCTGCTGCTATGCAATATTACGCACCATTCGCAGGTGCTGCTATTGGTGAATATTTCCGTGACCAAGGAAAACACGCTCTTGTAGTATACGATGACTTGTCAAAACAAGCTGTTGCTTATCGTGAGGTTTCCTTGATCTTGAAACGTCCTTCTGGTCGTGAGGCTTATCCTGGTGATGTGTTCTACTTACACTCACGTTTGTTGGAACGTGCCGCAAAAATCATCAGCAACGACTCCGTTGCAGCTCAGATGAACGACCTTCCTGCTTCATTGAAAGGAAAAGTAAAAGGTGGAGGATCTTTGACTGCCCTTCCAATCATCGAAACACAAGCAGGTGACGTGTCTGCTTATATTCCAACCAATGTGATCTCAATCACTGATGGTCAGATCTTCTTGGAGACAAACATGTTCAACGCAGGTATTCGTCCTGCAATCAACGTAGGTATCTCCGTATCCCGTGTGGGTGGTAGTGCTCAGGTGAAAGCCATGAAATCTATCGCTGGTACATTGAAGACAGACCAAGCTCAATATCGTGAATTGGAATCCTTCACCAAATTCGGTGGTGATATGGATGCAGTAACAAAGATGACAATCGACAAAGGTGTGCGTAATACTGAGTTGTTAAAGCAACCTCAATATACTCCATACCCAGTTGAACATCAAATTGCTGTTATCTATTGCGGTACACAAGGTATCTTAAACGTATTACCAGTTGAGCAAGTACACCTATTCGAAAAATTATTCATCGAAAGATTGGAACATCTTCACAAAGACGATGTACTGAATAATTTGAAGCAAGGTAAGATCGACGACAGCATTAAAGCTACTTTAAAGAGCGAAGCTGAAGTTGTCATTAACGATATCAAAAAAAAGGCTTAATAAATGGCATCATTAAAAGAAGTTAAAGCAAGAATCGGTTCCGTTAATTCAACCAAAAAGATTACCGGAGCGATGAAGATGGTTTCTTCCGCAAAATTGAAGAAAGCTCAATTAGCAATCGAAAATATTTTGCCTTATCAAAACCGTCTGAATGGCATCTTGGAAAACTTTTTAGCTACAGAGACTGATTTCCAATCAGATTTCTCTGCTGTGAGAGAAGTGAAAAAGATGGCAATTGTGGTCTTTTCTTCTAATTCAAGCCTTTGTGGTGCATTTAATTCTAATGTAATAAAAGAACTGAACGGACTGATTAAAAAAGAATTAGCTAACGGAGTTCAGCTTACCATCTACCCTATCGGTAAAAAAGTAAAAGAAGCTGTATTCAAAATGGCTGATGTCCAAAAGGTCGATATCGAAGTATCTCTTTCTGATCATCCTTCATTCGATGGTATTAGTACAATCACAAATGAGTTAATGGCAAAGTTTTTGAATAAAGAGTATGATAAGGTAATGCTTATCTATCATCACCTTAAAAATACAGCTGTTCAAAAACTAATGACAGAAACATTCCTTCCTATTAAGCTAGAATCCAATAAAGCTGCCTCTCAAAATCTTAGCGGCGACTATATTGTTGAACCTAGCAAAGCTGAAGTTTTGGAATCTCTGTTACCTAAAGCTTTACGCACGAAAATGTACGCTTGCTTGCTCGATTCTAATGCTTCGGAACATGGAGCTCGTGTTGTTGCAATGCAAGTAGCTACAGATAATGCAAATGAACTGATTAACGAACTGACTGTATTGTATAACAAGACTCGTCAGCAAGCTATTACCAGTGAATTGCTTGATATCGTCGGCGGTGCTGCTGCACTACAATCGAAATAGGAATTATAAGAAATCTTTTTTCAACGAATGGATGCTATTCAGTATCCATTCGTTTTTTTTATTCAATTGCCCAATTTTTACTTGCCCTTCTCCTTTATTTCTTTCTAAATATTTTACATGGATATCCATGAATAGTTTATCTTTGTAATAAATAACATTAACTTAACTGAATTATACATGAACTCCATTTTAGACCTAGAACCTAAAGAACTTTGGTTCTATTTTAATGAAATATGCCAGATCCCTCATCCCTCTGGCAAAGAAGAAAAAATAGGGAACTATTTAATTGATTTTGCTAAAAAACGAGGATTGGAAGCTTCGATGGACAAAGTCGGAAATGTTCTCATCCGCAAAAATGCATCTGCTGGATACGAATCAGCTCCTTCTCTTGCTTTACAAGCTCACATGGATATGGTCTGCGAGAAGAATGAAGGGACTCTTCACGACTTCGATAAGGATCCTATCCAACCTTATATCGATGGGGATTGGGTGAAAGCCAAAGGAACTACATTAGGTGCCGACGATGGTATCGGAGTAGCAACGATGCTAGCTATCTTAGATTCAACTACCATAAAACATCCTGCCTTAGAGTGCCTGATCACCGTTGATGAGGAAAGAGGTCTAACGGGAGCCCAACACGTCGAAAAAGATTGGTTGAAGTCCAATTACCTATTAAATCTAGATTCTGAGGATGACGGCCGGTTCTGCATTGGCTGTGCTGGCGGAATTGATACAATTGCCTACTATACCCTAAAAGAGATGGAAACGCCTAAAGATGTATTATTCGTTAAACTAAAAGTTTCCGGACTACATGGAGGTCATTCAGGCGATGACATCAACAAAGGAAGAGGAAATGCTATAAAGATCCTTTCTAGATTCTTATGGAATGAGAAGAAACAATATGCCGTATATTTGAAACAAATACAAGGTGGTAATCTACATAACGCAATTCCGAGGGAGGCTTCTGCCATAGTAGCGATTCCTTTTAAAGATAAAGAGAACATACGTATTTCTCTTAATCAATACATTGCTACCATCGAAAACGAATTTCCTGAAGAACCACAATTTGCAATGGAACTGGAAAGTACCGACGCATCATCAACGGTTCTTAACCAGGAACAAACGAACTCCTTAATCAATGCACTTTACTCTTGTCCTCACGGAGTCATTGACATGAGCAGGGAAATCGAAGGATTACCAGAGACATCAACCAACCTAGCTTCTATAAAGATGCCGGATGAAACAACAATCATCATTTCAACCAGCCAAAGAAGTTCTGTGGAATCAAAAAAACACAATATAAAGAACAAGATTGAAGCAATCTTTATGATGTCTGGTGCCGAAAAAGTCACCCATAGCGACGGCTATCCAGGATGGAAACCCAACTTGAACTCTCGAATCAAGGATATCGTGGTTAAATCTTATGTAAATCTATTTGGAAAAGAGCCCGTAGTCACAGCTATCCATGCAGGATTGGAATGTGGCTTATTCTCTGAGAAATATCCAAATCTAGACATGATCTCCATCGGACCAGATATCATAAGTAACCACTCCCCTGCCGAACGATGCAGCATACCAAGCGTAGCACGTTACTGGGATCACGTTATCAAGATTCTGGAAGATTTCAAATAAGTAAGTTGCAAAAAACACAATACCAAAACACCAAGCAGTGCGAACAGAAAGCGTTCGTACTGCTTTTCTCTCGTCTCTCACATTATTGGGAACATAGATGTATAATCCCCTTGTTTGTATTTTTGAGAGGATATCATTTCTTTTGCGACGTAGGAGTCACACCATACAACTCCTTAAATCTTCTACTAAAATAGGATGGATCATTAAATCCAACCGAATAGGCAATCTCACTAATCGGCATATCTCCGTTCTCTACCAATCTCTTAGCCAATGAGAATCGATATTCTGACAAGATCTCAATCGGACTCTTATTCGTCAATGATTTCAACCGTCTTGCTAAGGTTGACTTACTCATTCCCATCTCTTTTGCAATGTCATTTAACGAGAATTCAGGAGTCTTATAATTCTCTTTTATCACCTCCATCAATCTGTCCAACAAAGGATTGATATCGTCTTTTGGCACCTCTTTCTCTTCTATCGTCCTTGAGAGCATCTGAATCTGCGTCTTCTGCTGCCAACTCAAGAAGTTGACAATCTGCATTAGCAACTCATTATCTTCAAATGGTTTAGCAATGAAATTAATAGCACCCAAAGACATACTTTGTCGGCGCACCTCAATATCACTCTTAGCAGATAAAAAGATCAGTGGAATATTGGCAGACAATAGATTCCGTTTAAGCTCCTCATACATCTCCATACCATTCATCTTCGGCATTTCAATGTCGCTCACAATCAAATCTGGTATCTTCTCCATGGCCAATTGAACAGCATCCTCTCCATTTTCTGCCTGATAGACAGTTACATAATTGGATAACAACTCACTCACATGAGACAATAACAACGGATCATCATCAACTACCAAGATCGATTTGCCCTGCAATAATTCATCGTCATTGACTGTAACAGGTACTTGATTGTCCGAAGTGTTCTTATTTACTCTTTGCTCTTGTGATTTAGGAAAACAGACAGAGATATCAGTACCTTCGTTCAACTCACTCTCTATTCTAATTGTACCATTGTTCTTTTTAACAAAGTCTGTCACAATCTGGAAGCCCAATCCTAACCCCATCTCATCTTCTGTTCCTTTAGTTGACACGTAGTTACAACCCTTCAATAGATTATTGATTTGATCACTTGACATTCCTATACCCTGATCAATCACACGTACACATGTCTCCTCCCGTGAAGCATCCTCATCATGGTCATATATCTTCACAGTGATAGCCTTTCCCATAGGTGTAAACTTGATAGCATTTGTCAGCAAGTTACGTATCACCGTGGATACCATCCGTGGATCTGCATAGGTCTGATTTTGGCAATCTTCTTCAACTGTCAGCGTGATATCTTTCTCTGACAACAAGCCATTTAAGAAAGATACGGTTTCTGAAACCAGATTCGGCATATCAAAATTTTGTGGTTGAAAAGTCATCTCCATACCCGATTCGGCCGACCACTGCAACAATTTCAACATCTCATTCTGCAATGATTCAGATTCTCTTGTTACATTAGTAAGGATTGTCTGTTGCTCGGATAGAGAGTATTGTTTCGTCAAAAGGCGCCTCAATGTAGTAACAATGGCAAACATGGGATTTTTAAGATCATGACCAATCACAGAGACCAACTGGTTCTTTTCCTTTAACGATTCAAGCAATGATTTATTTCTACGTTCTATCTCCTCGTTCTTCTGACTTAGATTATCATTAACAAGACGCAATTCCTCCGTACGTATTGCCACCATCTCACTCAGTTTAGACTTCTGTCTCTCCACTCTATGCGTTTTCACGCGTATTATCAGATATATCATACCTAATAATAAAACAACAAGTAGCAAACGGAAAAGCATAGTATTCCACCATGGTGGTAAAACAGTGATTTTTTGAGAGATAATAGCATCTTTCTCTTTATTCATAGAAGAAGCCAACACCTCCACGGTAAATGTACCCGTAGGGAGATAGGAGATTTCAATCTCTCGTTTCCCTTCCAAATCAATCCAAGCAGTATCCAACTCAACAATACGATAACGAACAGAAGATTTATCTGTCAGAGAATAATCAACCAAATCAAAATAGAGCTTTATATGAGTGTCATCATAGTTCAATTTGATAGGGGAAGTATTACAATGAATCGATTGTCCATGCGACACAATGCGAGAGAAGGCAAAATAGTGGATAGTAGATTGATCCGAATAAGTAGGATTGACACACACAAATCCATCACGACATCCAAAGAACAGATTCCCTGATGAAGAAACAAAAGAAGCATGTGCGGTAAAATAGTCAGAACGAAGAAAATCGGCCGATTTGATACATATCCGTTCATTATCGTTGGTTGGCACTATATGAATGCCATTGGTACCAGAAACCCAAATACGCTGTTGAGCATCCAACAAGATTGACGAATATACACCATCGATGACTCTTATTAAAGAATCCTTTGCATTATAGACATAAATACCTTGATTAGAAGTAACGTACAGGCTATCATGAAAAAGAGCCTGACTGAAATGCAAAGGCTGACGAGTATTCGATTTATCCACATCAGGGAATATTGGGCGGAAGCGTGTTTTTGAATCGGTCGTCAAATTACTCCATATTGTTCGAGAAGTGAAAATACGAACTACACCCGTTGGGTCTTCCATTAGATATTCAGCCCATATATCATCATATTGGTTCATGGTAGAATCACGAAGGAGGATACGTTGCCATTGTCCATTAACGTTTGTGTAAACACCATTTCCAGCAGTTGCCACATATAGAGGTCCATCCTTCGTCTGTAAAATGGATTTTGTAGTAAAGATAGGATGATCTATCCCTGCATAAGTAACCTTTTCAATCTTTCCTGAATGAAGCCAGATTCGATCTGTCACACCACCCCAATAGCCAATTAAGAATGAGCCATCAGACTGTTTAGCAATGGTGATGATATTATTAGACGAAAGTCCGTCTGTCATACTAAAATTCTTTTTAATTTGAAAATTAGAATCCAACCAAAAAAGTCCCGTACCATCGGTACCAAATAAGATGTCGCCCTCTTCTGTTTCAGAAAAGGAAGAACCAACAGAAGCAAGAATGCCAACGGATTTAGCCGTTAGGTATGGAGAATCTGCGAAACGAGAAGTCCGCCATACACCTGTTGCCAAAGAAGTGATCCACAAATTATTGTTCTTATCCAAAAACAAGGAGGAAATCTTAGCCAGTGCGTCTTCATTTTCATTGGTAGGTATAATCTTCACACAATCATTCTTCCCATCATAAAAACTAACCTGCCATAATCCATCACCAAGCGTACCCATCCACACGGTGTTCATCGGGTCTTTTACCATACAAGTAACATAACGGAAAGGTAGCGGTACTTTATGTGGCGGATGGATAGTACCATCTCTATCCAACTCTACCATCCAAAGGGAACCGACAGGAGAACTAAGCAATAAGTGATAATCATCCAACCATAAATGATGTTCGATCATCTCCTTCATCTGAGGTTTGAAGTTATAGGCAGGCAATGCTTCTCCTTTCTCATCCAATACACAAACACCATCATAATCCAACACCCAGTAACGATTCAGGAAGTCTGTTGTAACATCCAATACATACGAATGCATCAATTCAGGCAATATATGAACAAATCGATTTGAATCCCAATCAAAACAATACACACCCTGAGCCGTGGCGAGCAATCCTCTCCCATCCTTCTGTGTTACATAATTTTTGATATCATATTTGTAGGTAGTATCCTCCATAAAGTCAGATTCATCAGAAAAGGTGTTCGTTTCATAATCATAAGAGGACAAAACACTACGAGAGCTCGAAACGGTCAGTTTCCCATTGGGAAGAATGAATACTCTTTTCAAGTCATTCGTTAGAATCTCTGGATATTGATCCACCGTATAGTTGACGAATCGAGAGCCATCGAAACGACTAACACCGTTAACCGTGGCAATCCATGTAAAGCCCATTGAATCTTGAACTATATCATTTGTCGCATTGCTACACAATCCATCCTCCATCATATAATGAGAAAAAAGCATCCGTTCCTCTTTCGCCATAAGAGAAATCGGCAGAAAGAGAAAAAGTATCAATATTATTTTCATGAATCGTTTCAATATCACATCTGAAAACATCTACTCAACTCATTTTTCTTTTTTGAAATTCAATGGTTTCAAAGCAAAGCAACATTTTTACGAAGATAAAAAATTTATTCCATATTTTATACTAAAACAGGCGGTCATTTCACAATGACCGCCTGTTTCCTAAATAAACTAATTTAGCCAATCACTTTATAATTTTAATAGAGTTTTGATCTATAGAGATGAGATACAAACCATTCAACCAATTAGAGGTTGAAATAGTCGAATCACCACTCTCTACAGATCCTGAATATATGGTTTTCCCTGTTACATCAACGATTGTCACATTAGCATATTTATCAGAGATGATATGCAACTTCTCTCCATCATTAGTAAAATAAGCAGTAGTGTTTTCTTCTTCAGCATATTGCGGATTAACTTCCGTGCTACCGCATTTATCCAAATTGGCTGCTTTAGCCTCCTTATTCCACGCATCAGTGATTATTTTTCCCCAATTACTTGAACCTTTGTAGGTAACCGTATTATTCCAATTAGGGATTGATAGATTTGAATAAGAGGCTAATACAGGATTTGCAGTCGCATCCTTAACTAAGTCCAAGTATTCAACGGGACTGCCATTGCCATACCATGACCATGCCAACCAACCTACATTCTTTGCCGCACAATAAGAAAGGATCTTTTCCTCATCTACATCACCGTCACTGTGGAACCAACCAAACTCACCAATGCAAAGCGCTAAATCCTGATTGATCACGCCATCAATATTAGATTGAACCTTGTTGGTGTTACCAGCCGAACCATACATGTGAATGGAGAAAAGAATATTATTTTCTGGATCTGCCGCCAAAACATCTTTTCCATAACTATGAATAGTGGCAGCACTCTGTCCGTATCCACCGGCATCCACCATAATGCAATGACGAAGTCCTGCGTTGCGAATCACTGGTATAGCCTCCTTGTATCCATCACGCCAATTGGTGGCAGCAGATGAATTATGCCACTCATTAGCAATATTAATCAAGACATACGACTCAGTTCCCTTTAGGATAGATGAAAGATTGGCAAAATAGTTGGCTGCATCCAACAAGTCCGAGATCTTATCGCTTCCCGTCTCGTCGTGCACTTCCAAAATAGCGACCATACCATATTCCTTACATTTTTCAATCAGCTTTTTCACAGATGATGCATCATCAGCAGCAGAACCATAATCCTTACCATCCGTCAAGACAATTCTTACCGCATTAGCCCCATATTTATGAATGGCTTCCAATTGTGCATAGGCAGAACTTTTAAACCATGTATAGGCCAGATTCACCCCACGCATCACAAACTCCTCACCACAACGGTCTAACAATTTAGATCCACTCACCTTGAAACCATCCACATCAGAGGTTTGAAACTCATAAGAGGTTGCACTCTCATCTGCCTCTATACGTACATAATCAACCACAGCCCACGTCCAGATAGGTGTCAACTTCACCGTGTTATCACCTGCCTTAAAATCAAAGGTTCCGACAAGCGTCTCCCCTTTCGCATCCACTTCAGGATCTGTTGATGATTTACCAAGATTAGCCGTTCCACTCACCCCATTCACAGCACAATCAATCTGCTTGAATCCAAAAATGGAGTTGTAGCCAACGTACACCTTATATGCACCCTTCTTTTCTACAGAAATATTGATGGAAACATAATCATCATCGTTTTCCAAATTTAAAACACCCTTTCCTGAATAATGAGAAACAGAGACAGCTGATGCTTTACTATCCGTACCACATTCCACCTCATATATGCCTTTAGCAGCCGATTGTTCGCAAGCTTCTGCTTCTGTATCAACATAAGTCCCCCACCCTGTCATATCACTTAATGTATATACATGGGAGTCTGTCATAAACTTTTTCCACTGAGCATCAGAAGTCTGACTCAAAAACTTACCATTCCATGTCTCATACCATGGCATTATATACGACCATAATGCATTATCGTTCAACATATTATTAACATCAGGCATTGGACCATTTTCTGTCAAAGCGAACATTTTGTTATCGCCAAACAACTCCTTCATTTTATTATAATAGTTCTTCTGAGAACCATAATCAAAGGCATCAGCATAGATATCCACACCAATAATGTCAACATATTCGTCACCTGGATACCAGGTAGAGGTTAAATCCTGATAACCGTATGTTTTATTACTCAAGGTGCAATCTCTTTCCACATTCCAAACCCAGATACAGTTCTTCACACCTTTCACATTCACAAACTGATTATACATCAAGCGGTACAATGCTTTATAACGTTCTGCTCCATACAAGCCCCACCAGAACCATCCGCCAGCACCTTCGTGAAATGGACGCCATAAGACAGCCACACCCGCATCTTGCAGTTGAAGTAGCATATCAGCCACCTTATTCATATCATTGATGAGTGTCTTGTAACAATCAGAAGAGGTATCAAACTCAGTTGTACTACCCGATTGAAAAGCAAGTGTATAATCGTATGTTTTATAAGTATCGCTCGTTCCCACACGCCAATGCCAACAATAAGCAGGTATTCCACCTTTCGACCATACCTCCTTAGCCAAGGCGATGGTGGAATTCGTATACGTTTGTGCCCAAGTTTCAGAAGCAGAAGAACCTGTCGCATTGATAAAGTCTACGCCCACTAATGCAGGACATTTACCCGTTTTTGAAACAACAAACTGAATATCTTGTTGAGATTCAATTGTTGAAGTCACCTCGCCCGTCATCACACCAGAGATGGTTTTCTTTCCATAATTATTCAGTAAAAAAGTGTACAGTTTTTTTGCTCCATCTGTAGCTTCACTCGTCACGGGCGCACTACTGATGGCGGCAAATGATTGTCCTGAAAGAATCAGTGATACAATCATCAATAGAAGAGTTAATGATTTCCTTTTCATGGTTTTTTGTTTAATTCGTTTATAGTTTTTTCTTTCGACAAAATTAAACCGAAGCATTCGAGATGATTAGGACTTTCAATTCAAAAAATGGGAGAATCACTTCAAACCATTATAATCAGGGAGAATCAGAGGAACGAAACAGCACTCATCTTGCTGATAAAGAGATAAGAAAGAAAGCAAAACAGGAAAACGATATAATGATGCAGAACAAAAGAAAAGGGACTTAACCAGCCCCTTTTCTTTTATAAAATACTATATCAGTTAGTTCAATACTGTTCATTCTCATTAGGGAAATCGCCTGATTGCACATCAGAGATATAGTGTTGAATAGCCTCCGTCATCTCGTCAGCCAAGTTTGCATAACGACGAAGGAACTTAGGAGAGAATCCTTTGTTGATACCCAACATATCATGCACCACCAACACTTGACCGTCAGTAGCACCACCCGCACCAATACCAATCGTTGGAATAGAGATTGATTCTGTTACTTTCTTAGCCAGTTCTGCCGGAATCTTCTCCAAAACAAGAGCATAGCAACCTGCAGCTTCCAATTTTTTAGCATCCTCAATCAACTTCTGAGCCTCTTTGTCATCTTTAGCACGTAAAGCATACGAACCATATTGATTAACCGACTGAGGCATCAAACCAAGGTGACCCATAACAGGGATACCTGCATTGATGATTTTCTGAATGCTAGGCAACACTTCTTCCCCACCCTCAATCTTAATAGAATCAGCGCCCGACTCCTTCATAATACGAGCTGCCGAACGTACTGCATCAGCTTCTGATGACTCATAATAGCCAAAAGGCATATCAACCACAACATGCGCGCGACTAACACCACGAACAACACATTGAGCATGATATATCATTTGATCAAGGGTTATCATCAATGTAGTTGGATGACCAGCCATTACATTGGCAGCAGAATCGCCCACCAAGATAATATCAATACCAGCCTTATCAACGATAGATGCCATAGAGAAGTCGTATGACGTCAACATAGAGATCTTCTCACCTTGTGCTTTCATCTTACAAAGCACACTCGTTGTTACTTTTTTAATTTCAGTATGTACAGACATTTCTAATATTTTTTTAAACAACCATACAAAGGTACATAATTTTTCAATTGGATACAACACCTCAATTCAATTACTATTTCAAAGCCGTTCAATCTTACACCGATGTTTCTTCGTTTTCTCATCGTAGTTGATGCCGACGAAAAGCAGATCACCTTTGTAGTTATTCAATGCTTGACAATAGTTTTTGTCTTTGATCTGTTGTAAAGCACTATCTGCACTCTTGTTGTGCTTCAACTCGATCACCATGGCTGGAATATTCGGCAGATAAGGAATCAGAACCAAATCTGCGTAACCTTTTCCTGTAGGCAACTCCTTCACGAGCGTGTAACGTGTGTTGGCGTAGAAATAAGCCAGGCAGATGGCACTCTGAAAGCAATGCTCGTCATTGTAGGTGAGCGGGTTGGTTACCTCAGTGTGGGCGGCATCGAGCGCATGAGCCACAGCCTCCTCGTTGCCTTGGATAGTGGCGTCGAGAAGTTTTTTGGAGGCATTAACTATGTTCATTATCGTACTATAATCCTCCTCATCATCAATGGCATTCACCCACTCCAAGCGAACCTCCTCGTTGGGGATACAGCAAGTCTGCTCCTCGTAGTTGTACGAAAGGTACCCCAAGTGAATCAAATAGGTGAAGGCGTTGTCTTTATTGGTGATAGACTGCAATGTGTTCTGAAACTTCGTCACGTTTACTGGCACGCTTTCGCCCGAAATCATCTTGATGACATCTTGTTTGATGCCAGCGAAGTCCATCATGATATAATCTTTCAATGCTTCGAACGAACCTGTAGCCGACCAATAGCTACCCATCCTTTTGCGACTGATGGATGATGTCACCGACTTTGGATTGAGAAGGCTCACCTCCTCACTGAGTTTATATCCGTCATACCATCGTTGAAACTCGGCAAAGTCACATCCATACTGTTTGCAGAGTTCTTTCGTTTCTTCCTCCGTAAAACCAACATGAGATGCAAATGGACCGGCATCGATCATCGTATATTCATTGAACTCATTGAGTTTCGACTGTACCTTGTCCCTAACAATCGGAATGATACCCGTGATATAGGCAAGGGCGATGGCAGGGCGGATGGTCGTGCCTTTGAAAAGACTATTCAGGAAACTGAGATAGTCTTGGAACAGTCCATCCTGCACTCTCTCTCGAATCAAGACATCGTATTCGTCGATGATAATGACGAATTTCTCGCCCATCTGACCATAGACATTCAAGATATCCGTGGCAAGTGAAGAGCCATCCTCAAACGATATGCTTGGGAATTCTTTTCGAAACTCATTTAAAAGAGTAGCCTGAATATATTTGATAAGATTTTTTTCTCGTCCTTCATTAATCGCTTTCTGATACCATTCATTCAAATCCAACTTAATAACGTTGAATTTGTTCAGATACTTATCATAATCGGGCACCTGTCCAAGTTTCATTCTACTAAAAATTTCTCTCGTATCGCAACCTTTTGAGTAGTAGGCAGATATCATATTACCCGCCATACTTTTTCCGAAACGGCGGGGACGGGAGATGCAGACAAAATTCCCCTGACTGCCCACCAACTTATTAAGTTCAGACAGGATAAGAGATTTGTCAACATAAATCTCCGTATTTAAACCCATTTGGAATGCGTCTGCATTCGGATTCAGATATAAGCCCATATTGTTTCTTTTTAGCCTTACAAAGATAATTTTTTTTCAGAATAATCTCGAATATGATGTTTCATCACGTTAATGAAGAAACCTTTTGACAAGAAGACGCAAGATATAAAATGACAACCATGCGGTCATTCCACACATTGCCAAAATAAGAACAAAAGCAATAGCTCTCCAATAATAAATAATAGTTGGTTTTTCTCTTAAGAGTATTGTATTTCCATCATAAGAATGAAACTCGGCAATAACAGGAGTCTTATTCACAACCATATCATAAGAGGTGTAGTCTAACCTCAAAGGTTTGTGTTCTGAATAAATATATAGAGAGAGCATATCCTTTTTTGCACTATAACCATAACCGACAATAGAATCAACAACAGGTATCATTTCAGAATATTCAGACGTTTCATAAAGATAACTCTCTCGATTTTGGTCTGTAATAATATAAGTATTTATATAGGTTAATTTTAATCCGAATGGTAAAGTATGATATACTTTTAAAAGTGCATTACCATATCTAGCTGCATGATTTTCCCCCATCAAAAGGATGAGCGAAAAAGATAGAATCAACAAACAACCATACTTTATATGTTTCATATTCTTAATATTGATATGGAAAGCATCTTTATTGTTAATGTTTTTCTATATATAAAACATCACGTAGCTTCAGATTTATATTTAAAGAGTCCAAATATTTTTTATACGTTAATAAATCGAATGGACCTCTGACAGAACCCTTTATTCGATAAATACAAGTTGTGTTATCAGGAAGGTGAATGACAGAATCTCTTGGGGATGATATTGTATCTTTCTTATCTACTATCCAATATCTTGTCAACTCACGTCCGTCCTTTTTCTTATGTGTTTTTGCAATAATATAATTTGAATCGAATGCATAACACATAACACGAGGTTCTATAACATATTCATAATTTTTATTGTCCTCCGTATATAATATTTCATAAGGGTTAGCGAACAATAAATAGCCATCGCCCAAATCTTGTTCCTCATACCAATTTTGTGAATGACATCCATTCAATGACACAAGAAACAATGATAGTATTCCTATTGTAAAGGAAATTCTCATATCTTACTTGTTTAGTTTACCAACACAATAAATCTACAATTTCATCTAAGTCTTTGTTGTTATCTGAATTTTGGTTGGCGTTATATATTTTATCTAAAATTTTCATAACACACCTCAAAATATAAGCAACGACGAAGGTACAGAAAAAATTTTAAATTTGCAAAAAATCAGGATCTCACAAAAGTTTAGGAGTATATAGCTCCTTTAAAAGTTTATTTCTTGCATGAGGCTGCATAATTTTAAAAAAAATTATAATTTTGAAGCGTTATTGTTGGTATTGACTGGTCAATTCTAACCAACAACGGAAGAAAAAAGCTAATCAGTTGTCAAAAGATGGGGAGTACTATAATAAATTTTGCGGCATTGTTAGTTTTTGACATAGATAAAAGGTAATTTTATACTATTATGATAAAAAAATTAGTAATTTTAGTGATGTACATCATTGTGACTCATATTGGAATATGTGCCACTGATTACAATCAGGTTCAACTCATCTCCGCCAATAATGACTACGGATTGGAGTTGGATTGGATGCAACAGTTTGTGTCCAACAAAGATGCAGATGGATATCCTAGCGTTGGAAATGTTGTTTTTGACAAAGATGGAAGTATATATGTCGCTGGTGATTTTCGAGGTACTTTGTCTCTGAATGGAGAGTCTTTATTTACAGTTAATAACAAAGGGCATCACATGTTTATCATAAAGTTCACGTCTGATAAAAAAATGGTATGGGCTAAACTATTAGCACCTAGCATAGATGCTTATAATGTTTATTGCGAAGTGGAGGAAATGATGTTTTCTAAAGATAAATATCTGATAGTTAAAGCAAAAACAACTGCCGTGGATTTGCTGTTTGATTCTTCATGTTTTTATATGTATGATGGAGAGAGTTATGAACCAATTTCTGGGGAAACTTTATTCCAAACTGCAATTTTGACATTGAATACAGAAACTGGTGAATTGGAAAATAGTTTTGTGACGAAGGCTGGATTTGTAATAGATCAATTAAAGATTGATAATACACAAAACAATTTTTATTTGAGCGCAAACATGGTGAAGAACTTCAATGGCATGAATAAAAATATGCCATCAAATTGTCAATCCACAGGAAAGTATGATAAATATTTTGCAAAATTGTCATCTGACTTCAAACTAATTTGGGATTTTTCTATAAATGAGACATCTCAATATGATGGATATATGAGAAACGGTAATGATCAGCTTTTTTTAAGTGGAGACAGTTTGTATGTTATTAGTACATATTGTTCTGACATACAAATTAATCCTGACAAAAACGATCCTATACATGTTCCTTACGTTGGTGTTGCTGGTGAACAATCATTTTATAATGTACTATTTGCTCGCTATAATGTAAAAAAACAAAAACCTGTGTTGGAATCGTATTCATATAATCCCAATAGTCCTAATATAGTTTTATTATCAGTTGATAAAGATGGCAAATTATATGGTAATCTGTGGATTAGGAATACAAAAGATATAAAAACCGGGCATGTCGGTGTTCAATTTAGAAGTGATATGTCTTATGACACTATCAGAACCATTCCTATGGGTGAATCTGTGCCTCATGGCATGAATCTATCTCGAACTCCATGGCAATTTAACGAAAGCAATAGTTTAGAATTTCGATTTAGTGCCGCATCGCGAGATGCTGATCCCATCAATATCAACGACACATTATCTATCTCATTAAATCAAGGAGAGTATTGGTGGGGAGGTTTTGCGAAATATGATTCTGATATGAACTTTAGGTATGTTTATTATTTCACAGAAAAATATCTTTCAATTTTGCAATGTTATACTGATGATAAACACGGAAATGTATTTTTACTACAAGGGAATAACACGAATGATTACACTATCAATTGGAGTTTAAACGAGGATACTAGAGAAACATTTCCTCTTTCCCAATATTCTGGTATTGTCAAATACACCGAAACATTCCGAATCCGCGAAACATTGTCAGACAAAGGGACCATCAAACAAGCAGGTGAAATGGTTCGTTATGGATCTGATGTGAAAATTGAGGTGGAACCTCAGAAGGGATATCGAGCTGATAGTGTAGTAACGAGTACAGGGTATCTCTTGGAGAAACAATCTGACGGAACTTTCTTGTTACCTCATGTGACAGATTGTGTCATTTTAAAAGCTTACTATTCTCCAAGTACTGGCATAGCAGATAATTCATCAGAAAAAATACAGGTTTATCCTAATCCAGCAACAGATCGAATTCATGTTTCTACCATCGACGATTTTCACTATGTTTTGACGGATGTGAAAGGTAGAAAAATCACAGAAGGAGAAACCACTGATGGTACAGTGAATGTCGCTTCACTTACTTCTGGGTGCTATCTGCTTCAGATAAACAATGACAAGATTGTAAAATTTGAGAAAAAATAATTATGAGAAAGAAAAATTTTTATTCATTATTAGTACTTGCTTTTTGGCTATTTTCATCCATCATAGCTGCGCAAACGAACAAATCGTTTATAATTGATGATATACGCTATGTGGTTGTAGATTCAATCACAAACGATGTTTTTGTCATTGTAAAAAACAATGAAATATCAGGAGATCTAATCATACCTGAATATGTTGAATATGAAGGGGATTCTTTTCGTGTCACCTCTGTTTATGACCGAGCCTTTTACAATTGTTCGCAATTGAATTCTGTCACGCTTCCCAACTCTGTCGTTTCCATTGGAAAAGAAGCATTCTCCGGTTGTTCAAGTCTAACAACTATTCACCTTCCTGATTCCATCACGGCAATCAACGACTATACATTCTGCAACACAGGATTAGAATCCATCACAATTCCTAATGCTGTATCATCCATTGGACAATCTGCATTTTATGCATGTAAGAATTTAACATCAATCGTTTTCCCTGACTCTTTGAAATCCATTGGTGCATCCGCATTCACTGAATGCTTGGAGTTGGAACAGGCTAATCTTCCTAATTCCGTAACAGAAATCGGTCATCATGCATTTACTGTATGTGAGAAACTTGAAACCGTAAATATACCATCCTCACTGACAAGTATTGAACCTTATACCTTTTATCGATGCAGCACACTGACGTCGGTGAAAATTCCTGAATCAGTCATAACCATAGGTACTTCGTCCTTCCATCAATGTATAGCCTTGTCTTCTGTAACTCTTTCAAATTCAGTCACAACAATTGGTTCTTATGCCTTTTCGTTGTGTTCTTCCCTCTCGCAGATAGACATTCCTTCTTCTGTCACCACAATTGAGAATAGTGCTTTTATGAATTGCTATGCAATGTCCATAATAAAAATACCTAGTTCCGTAACCACCATCGGAGAAAATGCTTTTCATGATTTTAAATTAGTATGTTACGATGGTGATGCTACAGGATCCCCATGGGGAGCTTGGATTGTAAAGAAAAATCCTTTCTTCGACGGTGACTATATATACGAAGATGAAACCAAACATAGATTAGTTGCATATACAGGAACAGAAGCTGATGTAATAATTCCTGACTCTATAACGGAAATTGGTGAATTCGCATTTTTAGATTGCGAGAATCTAACCACTTTAGAACTTCCAGAATCTATAAAGACAATTGATCAACGAGCTTTCGTCCGATGTGGTGATGTAACATACAACTCGTATGCTAACGCCCAATATCTTGGTAACAAACAAAATCCATATTTATACCTATACAGTGCAATTGACACATCATCCATCGAAATCAACTACCACTGTAAAGTGATCGGAACGTCAGCCTTAAGTAACAAAAAAAATATGATGTCGGTACACATTCCGAACTCTGTCACTAGAATAAACAGCTATGCGTTCGCTGAATGTGACAGACTCTCTTCTATTGTCCTTCCAAACTCGATTACATATATAGACTCTTTTGCATTCTCTAACTGTACAAATTTGTTACAAGTAACCATTCCATCATCTGTTACATATATGGGAGCGAATGTATTCAATGGGTGTTTAAAATTACGGTCCTCAAGCAACACGAACAAACCAAGCATGTTGAAAAAGGCAACCACATACGATAATTCCATCTATTGTCAAGTAACAGAACGTCCAGATGAGTGGGACAGCAATTGGATCTCAGAAGATTATCAAGTGCAATGGAATGCACCGTTTGTCACCTTAAAGGTGGAAAGCAACAATGATAACTATGGAAGCGTTTCCTATGCAGGTAGCTATTTGGAAGATACAGAAGCATTGCTAATTGCCCATGCGGCAGACGAAAGATACTATTTCGTTGAGTGGGAAGACGGCAACACCGATAGTATTCGATCTGTACCTGCCACGGAAACAAAAACGTACAAGGCTCTATTTCAAGAATATGAAGTCATTCAAACACCTGACATACCCGCATCTAGCAGTATGAAGATAGTTGTAAGTGGAAAAACAATTGTAGTAGAAAATGCAAAAGACGAGATAGTTGTATTCGACACTACCGGGAAGATGATTCTACGTAAACATCCAGACTTTTCACGTACAGAATTATCCATACCTACACCAGGTATCTATATTGTTATTGCAGGAGATGTCACACAACAAGTTATCATTAAATAGGGACAAATGAAAAAAAGTGATTATACCTCTGTTGTCATAAATGGCATCAACAAAAATAAATCCATAGAAGACTATGGGTATTGTGGATATACAGAGGTAAATACTTCTATTTACTTTATTTATGGAGATTGTC